>NZ_JBFTZN010000385.1:0-3923 GCF_056406775.1 Allobosea sp. P1_A7 | reverse complement strand
TTGCGGAAGAGAAGATGCCGTTTGGCGGCATGCTCGGCTCGTCCTTCAACTTCGTCTTCGAGACCCAGCTTGAATCGCTGCAGAACGGCGACCGGTTCTACTATCTGTCGCGCACCGCCGGCATGAATTTCGGCACCGAGCTCGAGAACAACTCGTTCGCCAAGCTGGTGATGCTGAACAGCGACGCCACGCATCTGCCGAACGCGATCTTCACGACGCCGACCTTCACGCTCGAAGTGAACCAGGCGACGCAGCACACCGGGCTCGGTCTGGATGGCCGTGCCGACCCGACCGGCGGCATCGGGATCAACGGTATTGAGATCGTTCCTCTCGTCGTCCGCGACAATCCCACGACGGCTGGCGCGGACACAAACTACCTCCAGTACACCGGTGAGGATCATGTCGTCCTCGGTGGCACCGCGGGCAATGACGTCATCATCTCGGGCGATGGCGACGACACGCTCTATGGCGACGGCGGCAATGACTACCTGCAGGGCGGCTATGGCAACGACACCATCCTGGGTGGCGTGGGCGACGATATCATCCAGGACCTGGGTGGCGACGACCGGCTCGAGGGCGGCGATGGCAACGACGTCATCCACGCCGGCAACATGATGGTGGGCGGCGTCGGAAACCTGATCCTGGGCGGCGCCGGCAAGGACTACATCGTCACGATGGAGGACATCTCGACCACGTTCGGTGGTCAGGGTGACGACTTCATCTACAGTTCCAAGACCAGCCTGCCGCCGACTGGCAACGAGGGCAACGACTGGATCGAGAAGGGCACGCAGGACGGGGCACCTGGCGACAATTTCGCGCCTCTTCTGGCCGATAACGTCATCGGCAACGACATCTTCATTGGCGGCGGCGGCTTTGACGAGTTCATCGGCGAGGGCGGCGACGACATCTTCGTTGGCAGCGATGCCCAGGACAAGATGGACGGCATGTCCGGCTTCGACTGGGTCACCTACAAGAATGACACCCAGGGCGTCACGGTCGACCTGACGCTGGCCGCGCTGGCCCAGCCGCATGGCGAGACACCTGCTTCAAATACGGGCGTCGTCCAGCCTGTTGCTGCCTCTCCGGCCTCGATCCTCGACCGCTTCGCCGAGGTCGAGGGTCTGTCCGGCTCGCGCTTTGCCGACATCCTGCGCGGCGACGATGTCGACGCGGTCACGATCCTCAACCATGGCGGCGCCACGGGCGGCGCGCTCACCAATGTCGCGCTGATCGACGGGCTGGCGGCACTCCTGGGCCAGGCCGGGCTCTCGACCACCGGCTTCGCGACCGGCAACATCATGCTCGGCGGCGCCGGCAGCGACCTGCTCGAGGGGCGTGGCGGCGACGACCTGATTGACGGCGACCGCTGGCTGAACGTGCGCATCAGCGTGAAGGCGAATGCCGATGGAACCGGCGCGGAAATCGCCAGCTTCGACAGCATGGTCGCCCCGAAGCTGCTGCAGAACATGCTGAACGGGGTGTGGAACCCCGGTCAGCTCGTCGCGGTGCGCGAGCTCAAGGACGACGACAACGGCTTCGACACGGCCATTTTCTCCGGCAACAGGGCCGACTACACGGTCACCACGAACACGACGACTGGCATCACCACCGTCACGGACAATGCCGGCACGGATGGAACCGATACCCTTGTCAATGTCGAGCGGCTGCAATTTGCCGATCAGAGCCTCACGCTTCCAAACGGCGTCGGCCTCAACGTCGACCCGACCGGCCAGCTCGCCATTCTCGACGCGACGTCGAGCACGGCTGACAATACGCCAACCTCCGGGCAGTTGCTGCGCGTCTCGATCGCGGGCGTGACTGACGCAGATGGCGGCCCTGTCCCTGGCTCGATTTCCTATCATTGGCAGTTCGAGGTCTCTCCAGGTGTCTTCGAGGACATCATCCTGCTTCCGCTCGGGGATCTCGCCTTCCAGAGCGCCGACGGCACAACCTTCAGGGTTACCCCTGACCTTGCCGGCTCTGCCCTGCGCGTTAAGGCGATATTCACCGACGGTCACGGCGTCACCGAGACAGTGTTCTCGGCTCCGACCCAGCCCGTCGTGGCAGGGCCCGTGGTTCCGCCGGTCGCGCCGACGCCGGTCGTCGACGCCACCTCGGGCGGCGAGGGCATCATGATGGTGCGCTCGGACCTCAACTTCATCCTCGACCAGATCAAGATTGCAGAAGCCAATGCCGCCGGTACGCCGTTGAGCTCGCTGCTGCCGAATGTGCGGATGCCTCTCGGCCTGCGCACCGTGGACGGCTCAGGCAACAATCTCGGGACGCAGCAGCAGAGCGAGACGTTCGGCGCGGCCGACAACGTCTTCCCGCGCGTTACGACGCCCGTGTTCAATCCGGCGGAGGGCGGCACCTCCTACCAGCAGACGAGCGGCCTGGTCTTCGACTCGCAGCCGCGCACGATCAGCAACCTGGTCGTCGACCAGAGCCTGAACAATCCGGCGGTGATCGCTGCGGCCCTGCGGAATGCCGGCTCGGAAGACGTCTCGGCGGATTCGGCAAAGTTCAGCGCAGCGCTCCAGGTTCTCAATGCAGCCAAGGTCGGTGGAAACCCCGTGGCGCTGGCAATTGCCCAGACGGCTTTTGACGGGGTGGTCGACGGTCTTGGCCTGACCATCGTGACGAGCCCGGGCCTCGACGGCCAGTTCGGCACGGCTGACGACAAGCAGGTCTTCGAAATCCCCAACATCGCGCCCGACGCCGGCTTGTCGGCACCGTTCAACGCCTGGATGACCTTCTTCGGCCAGTTCTTCGACCATGGTCTCGATCTCGTGACCAAGGGCGGCTCCGGCACGGTGTTCATACCGCTTCAGCCGGACGATCCGCTCTTCGTGCCGGGCAGCCCGACGAACTTCATGGTCCTGACGCGGGCGACCAACTTGCCTGGCGATGATGGTATTCTCGGCACGGCCGATGATATCCATGAGCATACGAACACGACCACGCCCTTCGTCGACCAGAACCAGACCTATTCCTCGCATCCCTCGCACCAGGTCTTCCTGCGTGGCTATCAGCTCAACGCTGATGGTGAGCCGGTCGCGACCGGCCGGCTGATCACCAATCGCGACCTGGGCGCTGATGGGACGTTCGGAACCGCTGACGACACCGAAATCGGCGGCATGGCGACCTGGAAGGTGGTGAAGGCCCAGGCGCGCGACATTCTCGGCATCAACCTGACCGACGCCGATATCGATAGCGGTCCGCTGCTGGCGACCGACGCCTATGGCAATTTCATGAAGGGTCCGAACGGCTTCCCGCAAGTTGTCATCCGGGTCAATAATGGGCCGGACGGCATTGCCGGCAACGCCGACGACGTCACCACGCTTGTCGAAGGCAATCCGGCGGCCCCGATCAGCCTCGCTAACGCGGTGCGCACCGGCCACGCCTTCCTCAACGACATCGCCCACAATGCCGTGCCGGTCTTCAACGCCGGTGTCCTTGCGCCCGACGCCGATACGCTCACCGGAAACGCCGTCCCCGTGGGGCCGGGAGGCACCAACCTCGCCTATGACAACGAGCTTCTCGACGCGCATTACATCGCCGGCGACGGTCGCGTGAACGAGAATATCGGTCTCACCACCGTGCATGCGATCTTCCACTCCGAGCACAACCGGCTGGTCGAGCAGGCCAAGAACACGGTGCTGACCTCGGGCGATCTCGCCTTCCTCAAGGAATGGCTGATCCCCGGCTCCGAGCCGGCGACCTTCCCGGCGACTCCCGGAGAGATCGCAGCCCTGCAGTGGAATGGCGAGCGCCTGTTCCAGACCGCGAAATTCGGCACCGAGATGCAGTATCAGCATCTGGTCTTCGAGGAGTTCGCCCGGACGATCCAGCCGAATGTCGACCTCTTCTTTGCGCCGACGCAGGTCTATGACGTCGATCTCGATCCCTCGATCGTCGCGGAG
>NZ_JBFTZN010000384.1:0-6769 GCF_056406775.1 Allobosea sp. P1_A7 | reverse complement strand
GCCAAAGATAGACCAGGCGACCGTCGATCTTGAGATAGACCTCGTCCAGGTGCCAAGTGGCGTGAGGCTTTGGTCGGGGGTGGCGGAGATCGGCGGCGATCCTGGGTCCGAAATGGTTCACCCAGCGGCGCACCGTCTCGTAGGACACGGCAATTCCGCGCGGCCAGCAGATCCTCGACGTCGCGGAAGCTGAGGGTGAACCGGAGATACAGCCAGATTGCCTGCTGGATGATCGCGGGTGGAAAGCGWTAACCGCTGTAACTGATCTTTGCCATGCTCAATGGCTACCAACCTGACCGAGGCGCAACAACTCCGCTACGCCGTGACAATGCCAACTGGACGATGAGTTGGCCCCCGGCACTTGGCGAAACTCGCACGGGGCCAGGAGACCAGACGGCGCATCAAGACCGGCTCGGTCCTTGTGCGCGAGCATGATGGGGTCAGCCATGAGGTCGTGATCGTGCCCGGTGGCTTCCTCTGGAACGGCGAGACGCATCGCAGCCTCTCGACGCTGGCCAAGCGCATCACCGGGACAACCCGGAATGGCCCGCGCTTCCTCGGGCTGCGACAGCAGCCGGCGGCGAGGCCACGCCATGAACCGCGAACCCGCCGTCAGGCCGCAGCGCTGCGCGATCTACACGCGCAAATCGACCGAGCATAATCTCGATCTCGCCTTCAACCCGCTCGATGCCCAGTGGGAGGCCCGCGAGGCCTACATCAAGAGCCAGGCGCATGAGGGCTGGAGCCTCGTTGGCGATCGCTTTGTTGATGGCGGCTTGTCTGCGCGGCGTGAGCCGGAGACAACAGAACCGATTTGGGCCCACTCGCAAGCTCGCCAGACATCGCCACTATGGGTATTCCTCAATAGCTCGAAGCTTCGGTACATACATCAGATTTCCCAAACCGAGTTGATCGAGCTCCTTCTTGCCCTCTTTCAGAATGACTGCATCGGGCCGCATGTGGCTCGGGATGACTCGCTTGAGCTTCGGATTACCGTTCGTAAGGAGGCGAGCCACCTGAGCGAACTCCGGCGGATCGCCGGCGAGGCCGAGAATCGCAAGGTCGGGCTTGTAAAGTGCGGCATAGAGCGGCAAGTCACCCAGCAGCGTGGAGTGGCCATTGTAGAACACAGTGAAGCCGTTCTCGAACGTAATGAAGAAAGCCACCGAAGGGCCGCCGTCTGCCCCGGACGGCAGCGTGTTGTCATGGCCGCTGGGCGCGATCTTGAAGGTGATCCCCTTCAACGTGAACCGGTCACCGATGCCGGCACGGCGGAACTSCTCCTGCTTGAGGCCATTCGACACCAGCCAACGTCCGAGGGGGCCGGGAGTGATGACGGTTGCGTCGGACTGGGCAGCAATTTCGATCGGATTGCCCATGTCGTCGTTATGGGCGTTTGGCACGAGGATGAAATCAGTTGGCGTGAGGTCGGCGAGCGCGATCGGACCGTCCGGGTTGCCCAGCCAAGGGCTGGTGAGTACGACTATGCCCTTCGGCGAGGTCAGCCTGTAGAATTCATGGCCGAGCCACTCCACCTTCACCTTCCCGCCTTCCTGGGCTGACTGTGCCAGCGCGGCGGCGGACAAAACAACGCCGAAGGCCAGCGAAATGCTGGCCATGACGAATTCATGAATTTTCGTGCAAGTATGGCCTGTTGGCATTGGAGTTAGCCTCCACGAGATCTTGGACGAAGTCGTCCCACCGGGTCATGAGATACCCATTCAGCAACCCTGCCTGCAGCGTCATGTCAGTTGGACGGCTCGACGCAATGGATATTAAAGGGCTTGCGAACGCCGCAAAGCTTAAATTCCCCGCCCGCATACCGTCAACGGGCATCGTCACGGGAATGGTTCGATCTGAGCGTGGCACGATAGGGGTGTTGTCCATAATATCTATCGACCGCCAATCACCACCGATCCATAAAGTCCCAATTCACCATTCCCGAAAAATCAGCTGGGAACAGAGATGGCTAGACCAATGGCTATTGTCACGGTGAAACTAACTGCAAGGATGTAGGGGTAGTCAGCGCACGGGTAGCCAAGGAGTGCTGCCACCATGAAACCGATCACTACCTGCGCCTTGATAGGACGCGCTTTAGCCGCTCTCGGCAGCGCTCCCGCCCAGTTCCAGCCGATCAAAGACGGCAAATTCCGGCTACAGTTGCAACTTCCCGAAGGGCGGCGACGTGCTGATTCAGTACGGCACGAGCTCGCCCGACAGAAACTTCGTCGTCACGATCAACGGCAAGCAGCACGCCTACGGCTCGGGCAGCTACTTCATCGCCCCGGATGACGACAGCGCTCCGACCTTCTTCTTCCAAAGCAACATGACGCGCTGGACGGATGATAGTACGAAGGAAACGGTGACCTGCAAGGAATGGCGGGAGCCACGCTCGTGAGCAACGTCGTCGACCTGTTCAAGGTGAAGAAGACGCCTCCGACCCCGCCAAGTGAGCCGCCTCAGGGCTATCCCCGCTTCGTCTGCCAGGAGACCGAGCCGAAGAAGGGTGCCCATGTTCGCGGCACGCTCTGCGTCGGGGCGCTCTATCTCATCGCGATCCTGCCGGCGACTGAGCTGCATCCCTGGCTCGGCATCGCCTGCACGGCGGTGGCGGCGTGGACGATGGTCTCCACCTTGATCTCCGGCGTTCCCGGCTTCTACCGTGTGGCCGAGTGCCTCGATTGCGGTACGGAGATCAAGATTGCGACCCACGCTAAGGGCATGAATTGCGAAGGCTGCCAGCGCCGCGTCGTGCTGCAGAAGGATAAGAAGCTGCGCTACGTCTGAATGAACTGCACATGGGGGGAGTCCGATGTACGTGCTCGTGACGTCCGATGGCTGCTATGTCCGGAAGGACGACAGCATGATCAGCTTCGTATCCGATCCCCATGAGGCGACGCGCTTCCCGACCAGGGAGGCGGCCTCGGAAGTCCAACCCGGCGATGGCACCGGCTTCCAGGGCCGCGTCGTGATGCTCACCAGCGCCTGCCTCGTCCATGAGAGCCGCCTGGCGCGACGCTGACGACTTTTCCTGTCGCGGGTGGTTGCAAAACGATGAGGCGGTCAGAATTCAAGCACGGCCAGAAATGGCGCGTTGTCCACAACGGCTTCAGGCTCTACGGCATGAGGCTGAGCGGACCGAATTGCTATCAGAGCTGGAGCATGGTCCTTCCGGTCGGAACGGTACTGACCTGCGCCGGGATCGGGGCGAGCCTCGGCGGCGACGTACCGATGATTAAATGGCTCGGCGAGCACGGCGAGGCCCTGAATGGCTGTGGGTTCAAGACGACCGGCAGCATATGGTCGAACGTGCCCGTCGAAGACTTCCTGGAGCGGGTCGCGAAGCAGAAGGCCCACTGACTTTTCCTGTCGCGAATTGCTCTGGCCTGGAGTGATTCACGGCTTCAGCAATACGAATGGCGGCGTGATCAAACGGCTTCACACTGCCCGCGCCTCCGAAGGCGGCGTGATGGCCGCCCGCCTCGCGGCCGCCGGCTTCAGTGGGCCCGACGTTATTCTGGAAGGTAAGTTCGGCTTCTTCGAAGCCTTTACCCGCGCCCCGAAGCTGGACGAGCTGCTGCGCGGCCTGGGCGAAACTTGGGAAACCGAGCGAATCTGCACCAAGTGCTACCCCCTGCCATATCTTCGCCCATACGCCGGTCCGGACGCTCGTCGAACTCAAGCAGCAGCAGGTGATCCGCTCCCAACGAGAGGTCCGATTTGATTGTTAGTGGATGGTGGGTCTGGCGGCTAGCGCGGGCGGCGTCGCTGGTCTGGGTTGCGCAGCCGCCCGCGCGGTCATGGCTGGCGCGAAGACCTCCGGGGCCGGCGGTTTGTAGCCAAGTGAACCATGCGGGCGCAGCGTATTGAAGTGGCGTCGCCAGCTTTTGATGACGCTTCAGCCAAGGTATAGAAGATTTCGCCATCCAGAAGCTCATCCCGGAGCCTGGCATGCCGGGACGTTCGCCACTACGGCTGTTTGACGGACGCGGCCGAAGCGCTTGAGGCCAAATACCCGTTAGCCGCGACATTGGCGCTAAGAGCGATGATCGATTTCGCGCTCGATAAGACCCGCGCCAAGCGTTATCCCCACGCGGCCCGGCACCCGCAAACCTGTGCTGAGCTTGCAAGACGGATCGGGGATTTCAAAGGGCATACCGATCACGATACCTACATTGCGACGCTCAAGGCGAAGCATGGCCGCAAGAGCGGTTTCTGGAACGCGTGATGATCCCTGCGCTGGGCGGCTGATGCCGAGCCGTCGCATTTCGCGCTAGATCGTGGAACGGCCCCGGCCGAGTTGGCGGGCAGCTTCTGCGGGGGAGGTTCTGGCTTCGATCAGCTTGATGACAGCATCGACCTTAGACGCGTCGGGCGGCTGCCACCTGCACGCTCTCCTTTCGCACTGTGCGATACCGGTCTTGGTCCGGCCATCAGCGCGGCGGAGATCGCACCATTCCCGTGACAATTCTGCCTACAATCTAATTCCGTCCATCGCAGCGGAGTTTGAGATTCTCGCCGCGGCGTGAAGGGCAGGAACTTTCAGATGCTATGGCGCCCAGGGATTTTCACAGAACCTTGCGTGTTTGGCTGACACAATCCGTTAATGTCAGCCGGCTCCCGGACGGAATGCATCCTTGCAAGCCCACCCCGCACCACCACCCTTGGACACGCTCGCTGGAACTGTGGAGCGGGTAACCTTCCACAACGCCGACAGCGGCTTTGCCGTGATCAGGGTGAAAGCGCGGGGCCGGCGCGATCTCGTGACCGTGGTGGGCCACGCCGCGACGATCGGAGCGGGCGAGTTCGTTACGGCCTCGGGCATCTGGATTACCGATCGAACCCACGGCCTCCAGTTCAAGGCGCAGGTCATGAAGACCACGCCGCCGACCGGGGCTGAGGGCATCGAAAGATACCTCGCATCCGGGCAGATGCGGGGGATCGGCCCCGCCATGGCCAAGCGCATCGTGGCGCTTTTCGGGGCGGCTACCTTCGACATCATCGAGGCTCATCCGGAGCGGCTGAAGGAGGTTACCGGCATCGGCCCGAAGCGCGCTGAGCGCATCGTGTCGGGATGGGCAGAGCAGAAGGCCGTCAGGGAGATCATGATATTCCTTCACGCCCACGGCGTCGGGACAGCCAGGGCTGTCCGCATCTTTAAGACGTATGGGCATGAGGCCATCGCTGTGATGACGGAAGATCCCTATCGGCTCGCCCGTGACATTCGCGGGATCGGCTTTCGCACAGCGGACTCGATCGCAGCAAAGCTCGGCATGAAGAAGACCGCGCCCCAGCGCTTGCGTGCTGGCGTTTCCTTTGCGCTTCAAGAGGCGACGGATGAAGGCCACTGCGGACTGCCTCAGGACGCCCTCGTGAAGTTGGCCGAAAAGCTCCTGGAGGTCGATGCCGCTCTGATCGCAACCGCGATCCGGACCGAATTGGAACGGGGTGACATTGTTTTGGACCGGATCGAAGACGCTCAGTGCGTTTTCCTGAAAGGTCTGCATGCTGCTGAACAGGCAATCGCGCGGCGCCTCGCTGATCTGGCTATTGGGCCGGCGCCATGGCCTGCGATCAATCACGACAAGGCTATGCCCTGGATCGAAAAGCGGACCGGCAAGGCATTGGCGTCCTCGCAGATCGAAGCAGTCCGTCTCGTGCTCGCCAGCAAGGTTGCCGTGGTCACTGGCGGCCCAGGCACAGGCAAGACGACACTTCTGGACGCCATCTTGCGGATTTTGGTCGCCAAGGGCGTGCGGGTGCTGCTGGCAGCCCCCACCGGACGCGCAGCCAAGCGGATGACGGAGCAGACCGGCATCGAGGCCAAAACCATCCACCGCCTGCTGGAGGTTGATCCGGCGAACGGCAGTTTCAAGAAGGGTCTGGAAAGTCCTCTCGACTGCCAGCTCCTGGTGGTCGATGAGACCAGCATGGTCGACGTACCACTGATGCACGCGCTACTGAAAGCCGTTCCACGCGGGGCAGGGCTTCTGCTGGTTGGCGATGTCGACCAGCTGCCATCAGTCGGGCCAGGACAGGTTTTAGGCGACATCATCTCGTCGCAGGCCCTGCCGACCGCTCGCCTGACGGAGGTGTTCCGGCAGGCCGCAACCAGCCGGATCATCGTCAATGCCCACCGCATCAACCAGGGGCAGATGCCGGAATCCGCCGCGCCGCGGCAAGACAGCGACTATTTCTTCGTCGAGATCGACACGCCCGAAAACGGTGTCGCGAAGATTCGAGAAATTGTGCGTGAACGGATTGCAAGACGCTTCGGGCTCGATCCGATCGCTGATATCCAGGTCCTATGCCCAATGAACCGGGGACTGCTGGGGGCGCGCAATCTCAATGTTGAACTCCAGCGGGTCCTCAACCCGAACCCCACGGCTTCGGTCGAGCGCTTCGGCTGGACCTTTGCGGTTGGCGATCGCGTTATGCAGACCGTAAATGACTACGACCGTGAGGTGTTCAACGGCGATCTCGGCATGGTCATAGGTATCGACGATGAGGAAGGCGAACTGACCGCCGAGTTCGACGGCCGGATCGTCAGCTATCCATTCGGTGAGCTCGATACGGTCGTGCTGGCCTACGCGACGACGATCCACAAATCACAGGGCTCGGAATACCCCGCCGTCGTCATTCCAGTGACGACCCAGCACTACATGATGTTGGCTCGCAATCTTCTCTACACGGGCGTCACGCGGGGAAAACGGCTGGTCGTCATCGTGGGGCAGAAGCGCGCGCTGGCCATGGCGATCAGGGCTGGCGG
>NZ_JBFTZN010000383.1:0-7965 GCF_056406775.1 Allobosea sp. P1_A7 | reverse complement strand
GGCGAACGACATGGCCACAGTCGCACTGTCTTCCATCGCCAAGGCGTTTGGGCCGACACAGGTGCTCGGCGGGGTCGAACTCGACATTGCCGATGGCGAATTCCTGACGCTGGTCGGCCCCTCCGGCTGCGGAAAATCGACCCTGATCCGGATCATCGCCGGGCTGGAACAGCAGGATTCCGGCAGCGTCGCCATTGGCGGGGCCAGCGTGGATCATCTGCGCCCGCATGAGCGGCGCGTCGCGATGGTGTTCCAGTCCTATGCGCTCTATCCGCATATGAGCGTGCGGGCGAATATCGCGCTGCCGCTGATGATGGCGCGGCTGAAACTCTGGCAGCGCCTGCCGCTGCTCCGCCTGCTCTCGGGCCAGCGGCGCAAGGCCATGGCCGGCATCATGACGGATGTCGACGCGGTCGCGACCCAGCTCCAGCTCGGCCATCTGCTCGACCGCAAGCCGGCCCAGCTCTCGGGCGGCCAGCGCCAGCGCGTTGCGCTCGGGCGCGCCATGGTGCGCAGCCCCGATGTCTTCCTGATGGACGAGCCTCTGTCCAATCTCGACGCCAAGCTGCGCGTCCATATGCGCACCGAGCTGGCGGAGCTGCACAAGCGCCTGGGCGCGACCTTCATCTATGTCACGCATGACCAGGTCGAGGCGATGACGATGTCGGACCGCGTCGCGATGATGGATTCAGGCGAGATTCTGCAGCTCGGCACGCCTTCGCAGCTCTATGAGAAACCGGCCTCGCTCAAGGTCGCGCAGTTCATCGGCAGCCCGGCGATCAACCTCCTGCCCGCGACGGTCGGCACTGCAGGCCGCCTCGAATTGTTTGGCCGGCCAATGGCGCTTGCGGTGGCGCCGGCGGCGGGGCAGGCGGTCACCCTCGGCATCCGCGCGGAGGCGCTGACGCTTATCCATGGCGAGCCGGCCGGCGCAGGCCGCGCCTGGTTCTCGGCGCGGCTCAGGCGCAAGGAGAATCTCGGCTCCGAATATATCCTGCATTTCGATCTCGCCGGGCGCGATGCACCGGGCGTCACCATGCGCGCGAGCCCCGCGGTCGCCGCCGGCGTCAACGAGGCGGCCGAGGTCACGCTCGCCTTCATCCTGCTGCTGCTGACGATCCTGCTGCCGCTTGCGGTGCTGATGCTGCTCAGCCTGACGAATTACGAGTTCGGCGGCGTCGACATGGACTGGGTCGGCCTCGCCAATTTCCAGAAGGCGCTGGCCGATCCGATCATCCGGCGCTCTGTCGTCAACACCTTGCTCTATGTCGCGATCGTCGTGCCGGGCGGCGTCTTCGGCGCGCTGCTGATCGCGGTCATGGTGCATCGGCGCCGCCGCAGCCGGTCCTTCTACGAGGTGATCTATTTCCTGCCGGTGACCTCGACGCTGATCGCGATGGCGACCGTCTGGCAGTTCCTGCTCCACCCCTCGCTCGGCCCGGTCAATGGTCTCCTGAAATGGCTCGGCTTTGCGCCGGTCGCCTTCCTGAGCGAGCCATCGACGGCGCTGGCGACGCTGGCCGTGATCGGCATCTGGCAGCTGCTCGGCTTCAACATGATCCTGTTCCTCGCCGGGCTGACCGCGATCCCGCGCGATCTCTACGAGGCGGCCGATATCGATGGCTGCTCCAGCGGCATCGACCGCTTCCTTACCATCACCTGGCCGCTGCTCGGGCCGACAACGATGTTCGTGCTCGTCACCACGATGATCACCGCCTTCAAGATTTTTGACACGGTGGCGGTGATGACGCGCGGTGGCCCGGTCGGCTCCACCGAGGTGCTGCTCTACAACATCTATCTCGAAGGCTTTCAGTATTTCCACACCGGCTATGCCGCGGCGCTGACCTTCATCTTCCTCGCCTTCATCCTCGTCTTCTCGGCCGTGCAGACCTTCGCGCTGGACAAGAAGGTGCATTACTGATGGCCGCTCCTGCGCTTGCCCCCGCCGCCGTCACGCCCGTGCATTCGGTGCTGCGCCGTTTCCTTTCGCTCGCCCTGGTCCATGGCGTGCTGATCGCGGGCGCCATCTTCATGCTGGCGCCCTTCATCTGGATGCTGGTGACCTCGATCAAGCCGCCGGCCGAGATCTTCAGCGCCGAGATCTCGCTCTGGCCAAAGCAGTTCTACGGCCTGCAGAATTACGGTTTCGCGATGGAGAAGGCGCCGCTGCTCCGCTTCGCGCTGAACGGCGTCATCCTCTGCGCCGGCATCCTCGTCGTGCAACTGCTGGTGGCCATTCCCTGCGCCTATGCCCTGGCGAAGCTGAACTTTCCCGGCCGCAACGCGCTCTTCGTCCTGGTGCTGCTCGGGCTCTGCATCCCCGTGCAGGTGCCGGCCATGCCGCTCTATATCGCGCTCGCCCAGCTCGGCCTGCTCAACACCTATTTCTCGATGATGGTGCCGTTCTTCCTCTCGGTCTTCGCCATCTTCCTGTTCCGCCAGTTCTTCCGCAGCTTCCCGGACGACATCATCAACGCGGCAAGGCTCGACGGCATGAGCGAGTTCGAGATCGTCTGGCGCATCGTGACGCCAAGCGCCTGGCCGGCCATCGCCGCCTTCTCGGTCTTCTCGGCGGTGGCGCACTGGAACGACCTGTACTGGCCGCTGATCGTCATTTCCGATGCCAAACTCGCCCCGCCGCCGCTCGGGATGATGTTCTTCGCCGATGCCGAGACCGGCTCGAATTACGGCGCGCTCACTGCCGCGGCGACGATCCTGACCGCGCCGCTCGTCCTCGCTTTCCTCATCGCCAGACGGAGGTTTATCGACGGCATCACGATGACCGGGGTGAAGTAGGCAGGCTCCGACAAGGACCGGCACTGCCAAGCTCCAACCGCAAGACGCTCAGGCCTGACGCATCGATTCAACCCGGCAGCTTCGCTGTCCATGTCACGGAGATCAAACATGAAACCCTTTGGCAAGGCGCTTGCTGCGGCAGCGCTCGCCCTCGTCGCATCCACGGCCGTCCGCGCCCAGGATGTCACGCTCGACGTGCTCTATGCCTTCCCGGCCTTCGCCAAGTTCCACGAGCCGATAGCCGCGGAATTCATGAAGGCGCACCCCAAGATCAAGATCAATTTCCGCGCGCCGGCGGCGAGCTATGACGAGGGGCATCAGGCGATGCTGCGTCAGTCCGTCACCAACCAGCTGCCGGATGTCTATTATTCCGGCTTCCATCTCTTGAGCGAACTGGTCGAGACGCTCGACAAGCGCAAGCAGGTCGTCGATCTCGGCCCGCTGCTGAAGGGGGAGCCGGAAGACTGGCGCAAGGCGAATTACTCCGACGCGCTGCTCGCGCTCGGCCAGGTCGGCGGCAAGCAGGCTGGCCTTGCTTTCAACGCCTCGACACCGCTGATGWATGTCAATGCCGAGCTSGTGAAGAAGGCGGGCGGCGACCCCGACAAACTGCCCGACACCTGGGCCGAGGTGGTTGCGCTCGCCAAAAAGATCCGTAGCGGCGACACCGCCGGTCTCGCCTACAATATCCATGACTGGCCCGACGACTGGCTCTGGCGCGGCGTGATCCTGCAGGGCGGCCATTCCATGCTGTCGCCCGACGGCAAGAAAGTCGCCTTCGGCGGCGAGGTGGGCGAGAAGACGCTGGGCCTGCTGCGCAGTCTCGTCACGGAAGGCGGCATGCCGGTGATCGACTGGGACCAGTCGCGCCAGCAGTTCATCGCCGGCAAGATCGGCATCTTCTTCGACACGCCGGCACGGCTGCGCCAGGTCACCGACCTGATCGGCGACCGCTTCACCCTGAAGACCGCGCTCTTCCCGGTCGATGACAAGGCCAAGGGCAAGCTGCCGACCGGCGGCAACGCCGCGCTGATCACGGCGAAGGATTCAGCCAAGCAGAAGGCGGCCTGGGAATTCATCAAGTTCGTGACCGGCCCCGAGGCCCAGAAGATCRTCGTCGAGACCGCCGGCTACATGCCGACCAACCTGCGCGCCGGCGGGGACGCGTATCTCGGTCCGTTCTACAAGGACAACGCCAATTTCCGGACGATCAACGGCCAGGTCCAGCGCGCTGCTCCCTGGGAAGGCTATCCCGGCGGCAACTCGGTCCGCATCTGGCGCCAACAGCGCGAGGTGATCTCCGGCGTGATGCGCGGCGACATCCAGCCCAAGGCCGGCATCGAGCGCATCGTCTCCGAGACCGAAGCGCTGATGAAGTGAACAGGCGCGCCTGACGCTTCGCTCCACGCCGCCCGGCGCCAGCCGGGCGGCAAATCCTTTCGATCATCCTTGCCTGGCCCTACGGAGCCCTCATGATCATCGCCCAGCTCAGCGACTTCCATGTGCGCCCGCATGGCCAGCCGGCCTATGGCATCGTCGACACCAATGCTGCGACGCGACGGGCGATCGACGCGGTGCTGGCGCTGGAGCCCCGGCCGGATTGCGTGCTCGTCACCGGCGATCTCTGCGATTGCGGGCTGCCGGAGGAATACGAGATCGTCCGCGCCGAGCTCGCGCGGCTGCCGATGCCGGTCTATGCCGTGCCCGGCAACCATGACCGGCGCGAGGTCTTCGCTTCCGTGCTCGGGGAGGGCGGTTCTTACCTGCCGAAGAGCGGCTTCCTGCACTACGTAATCGAGGACTTCCCGGTCCGGCTGATCGGGCTCGATACGGTCATTCCCGGCGAGGATGGCGGCGAGATCTGTGCCGAGCGCGAGGCCTGGCTCGCTGAGCGCCTTGCCGAGGGGCGCGGCCGCCCGACGCTGATCTTCATGCATCACCCGCCCTTCGCGGTCGGCGTCGACGGCATGGACATCATGCCCTGCCGGGTCTCGCCGGGTTTTGTCGCGCTGATCGCCCGTCATCCCGAGATCGAGCGGGTGCTTTGCGGCCATTACCATCGCCCGATCCAGCTTCGTTTYGCCGGCACGATCGGCTTTGTCGCGCCGGGCACCGCCCATCAGGTMGCGCTCGACCTGTGCCCGGGCACGGAGAACTGGTTCGTCATGGAGCCGCCCGCGCTCGCGATCCATGTCTGGAAACCGGAGACCGGCCTGGTCAGCCATCTCCAGCCGATCGGCGATTTCGGCCCGCGTCTCTTGGTCGCGATGCAGGGCGAGCAGCTTTCCGTGACGCGCAAGGAATTGCGCRATGTCGTCACCGCCGCCGATCTCGCCTCGGAGCGTCTCGTCATCGCGGGCCTGCGCCGGTTGACGCCGGAGGCGGCGATCCTCTCCGAGGAGGCCGGCTTCTCCGGCGCGTCCGACGCGCCCTGCTGGATCATCGACCCGCTCGACGGCACGGTGAACTATGCCGGCGGCCTGCCCTGGTTCTCGGTGACGCTCGCCTATCAGGAAGAGGGCCGCACCGTGCTCGGCCTGACCCATGCCCCGCTCGCCGGGCTGGTCGCGCGCTATGCCGAAGGTTCCGTCGCGAGCATCAATGGAGAGCCTGCCGCCGTCTCCCGGACCAAGAGCCTTGCCGACGCGGTCGTCTCGATCTGCCTGACCTCGCATTATTCGATTGAGGATACGGAGCGGACCTGCGCCGTCATCCGGCGGCTGTCGGGCCTCTGCCGCGGCGTGCGCGTCATCGTCTCCGGCGGGCTTGAAATGTCGCTGGTGGCGGCAGGCCGGCTCGATGCCTTCATCGGGCTGAAGGCCGACATCGTCTCGCACGCCGCCGCCATGCCGCTGGTGCGCGCGGCCGGCGGCAAGGTCACGACGGTCGGCGGACAGGATTCACGCGACGAGGACCTGGAGAAGGTCGTCTCGAACGGGTTGATCCATGAGGAGCTCCTGGAGGCGATCAGGGGCGCCTGAGCCCCACTCGCATGGACGCTTCCCAGGGATCGCTGTAACCATTCCGGCGGCTTGACCTCGCGAGGAGACGCAGCATGGACCGTTTCACGGGCGGCTGTCGGTGCGGCAATGTCCGGATCGTGGCCTCGGGCCGCCCCTACCGCGTCGGCCTCTGCCATTGTCTCGACTGCCGCAAATATCATGGCGCCCTGTTCCATGCGTCCGCGGTGTTTCCTGAGGATGCGGTGACGGTCGAGGGCGAAACCCGCGACTATCGCGGGCGCTTCTTCTGCCCCCGTTGCGGTTCGCCCCTGTTCGGACGCAGCGGCGATGAAATCGAAGTCAATCTGGGCTCGCTCGATGCCCCGGACCAGCTGATGCCGACCTATGAAAGCTGGATCATCCGGCGCGAATCCTGGTTGCCGCCCTTTCCGCTTGCGAGACGCTACGAGCGCGATCGCGACGCCCCGGGGCGTGAGGAATAGGGCGCAGGAACGGTGCACGCCAGCGACGTCAGGGCAGACCGGCCTTGCGGAAGCCATCAACGAAATGCGCGAGCGTCCGGGCGTCGCGGAAGGGCTCCGTCGCGGCCCAGTGCCTGGTCGTGAAATGCGGATTGCCGACGAGGAACAGCGCGGCCTCGGAGCCGGCCTCGTCGAGCCGGCCGAGCTGGGCCAGGCTTGCCGCCAGGAAGCGGCGTGAGCTCGTGCGATAGGTCTCGTCCTTGCGCAGCGTCTCGACGGCGGCTTCGTAGTCGCCCGCTGCATATTGCGCCTGGCCGAGCGTCAGATAGTACCAGCCCGCCGGATACGGGTTCAACCGGAACGCCTTGCCGATATGCGCGAGGCCGTCCTCGGTCCGCCCGGCGAGGACCGCGATGTCGGATAATGTCGCAAAGATATCGGCCTCGTTCGGGTCGAGTTCGATCGCCCGGGCGAATTCCGCATCCGCCTCGGCGAAGCTGCGGTCATAGGCCAGCAGATAGGCCAGGACCCAGCGGCAGCCGGCATCATTGGGGTCGATCGCCACCGCCTTGCGCGCCAGGGCCAGGCCGGTGCTGCGGGCGGGTTCCATCGGCTCGCCCCAATGCACCCAGCCCATCCAGTGGTTCATGGCCAGCCAGCGATAGGCCTCGGCGTAGTCCGGATCGAGCGAAACCGCGCGCGTCAGCATAAGATGCGCTTCCCGCGCCGTCTGCGGGGATTCATCGATCAGCTTGCGCGCCCGCACGCAGAGGTCATAGGCCTCGAGGTTTTTGGGCCGGTTKCGCGGCGGCGGGGCGCTGAGCCGGCCGAGCAGGGCCTCGACGATCTTGCCGGTGACCTCGTCCTGGACGGCAAAGATATCCTCCAGGCTGCGATCGAAGCGCTCCGCCCAGAGATGTTCGCTGCTCACCGCGTCGACCAGCTGTGCGTTGATGCGCACGCGGCCCGCGGCGCGTCTGGCGCTGCCCTCCAGCAGGTAGCGCACGCCAAGATCGCTTGCGATCGCGCGCACATCCATCGCCTTGCCCTTATAGGCAAAGGCCGAGTTGCGGGCGATGACGAACAGGCCGGCATTGCGGGACAGGTCGGTGATCAGGTCTTCGGTCAAGCCATCGGCGAAGGATTCCTGCTCGGGATCGGTGCTGAGATTGACGAAGGGCAGAACGGCGATCGAGGGTTTCCCGGGCAGCGCCAAAGGGGCGCGCCTCGCGCCGTCAAGCTGTTCGATCGCCCCCGTGAAGCGGTAACCGACGCGCGGAACGGTCACGATCCATTCGCCGCTATCGSCCCCCGGGCCCAGCAGCTTCCGCAACTGCGCGATCTGGACGGTGAGATTGCCTTCCTCGACGGCCGTACCCGGCCAGGCCGCATCCATCAGCGCGGCCTTCTCCAGGATTTCGCCGGGCCGCTCGACGAGCGCCGCAAGCAGTTTCAGCCCGCGCTGGCCAAGGGCAACGGGGACATCGTTGCGAAGCAGCGTTCCCGCACCTGAATCAAGCACGAACGGACCAAAGGCAAAGCGCGATCCCTGCATGCGGCGCATTTATAGCCCGTTTGGAAGTTTTTGGAACTATTTGGGCTGGCTTAAGTACGACGCTGCTCGTCTCCCGCAGTCTTCAACCTCATTCAGGCCGAGGGCTCCCGACCCCTCAAACCGGATGGAGGTTGTCATGGACGGATCTTGTACCCTTGCCTCAGTCCCGCACCGGGCCGCGCCGCCGGGC
>NZ_JBFTZN010000382.1:0-4121 GCF_056406775.1 Allobosea sp. P1_A7 | reverse complement strand
GATCTGGATGGCCGGGATCGAGCCGCCATATTCGGCGCCGATATAGGTGCAGGCCAGCATCACGATCGCCTGCACCGGCGCCATGCCGTAGGTGAAGGGCAGCAGCAGGGCCATGGTGATAGAGGCCGAGATACCGGGCAGCGATCCGCCGATGATGCCCCAGATCAGGCCGACGATCGAGAACAGGATGATCGGCGAGCCGAACAGGAGGTCGAATGCGATTCCGAGCGAATGCATCATCGTCCCCTTAGAAGAACCAGCCAGAGGGCTGATGCACGCCGAGCAGCTTGACGAAGATCGCCCAGTAGCCGACGGCCCCGCCCATCGCGATCAGCGCGGTCTTCCAGTTCGCCGCCGCGCCCTCGAAGAGAGCGATCGCGCCGATCAGGAGGGCCATGGCGGGCAGGTAGCCGATGATCGGCACGAGCACGACATAGGCCGCACCGAAGCCGAGGAAACCAAGCGCGCGCGGCAGCGGCGCGATCGGGTCGTCATCACCGGGTTGAGTGACTATCGCGGCTGGCTTCGGCGTCCGCGCCAGCGCGCCCTCGATGATGGCGCGGGCCACCAGGACCGCGCCGAACCCGGCCAGGGCGAAGGCGAGGATACGCGGCAATCCGCCCGCGCCGACATCGTCGGCGAGCGAACTCTCCGCGATGTCGCCAATGCCGAGGTAGTACAGGATCGCGATGGCGAGCACGATGAGCCCGCCTGCCAGATCCTTCTGAGCTGTTCGCCCGCTCATGCTACGGTCTTTCCCGACGGGTTGCGCACATGGTCGCTGGAGCGCGGCGTCACTTCAGGACGCCGTTCTCCCTCAGGAAGGCTTCGGTGACGGTGCCGAAGTTCTGGACGAAGCCCTGGTACTGGTCGTGGGGTATGAAGTTCGCGACTAGGCTCTCGGTTCTGTAGACCTTCTGATACTCGGGATCGGCCAGGATCTTCGGCACGGCCTCGTCCCAGATCTTGGTGATCGCCGGCGGCAGCCCTTTGGGGCCGGCAAGGCCACGGAATTTGTCGAGCGCGATCGCGTAGCCGGATTCCTTCACCGTCGGGACGTTGGGGAAGGCTTCCATACGCTTGGCATCGAAGGTCGCGAGCAACCGGATCTTGCCGGCCTCGAGTTGCGGACGAATCTCCGGGATCTCGCCGATGCCGATATCGAGCGTGCCGTTGAGCACGTTGATCATCAGGTCGCCGCCACCCTCATGCGAGACCACGGCGGGGGACACGCCTGCCGCCTTCTTGAGCTGCTCGGCCGCCTGGCGCTCCAGCGAGGCCGGATTGGCCGCGCCCCAACGCCCACGCGAGCTCTGCGCCTTGTCGATCACGTCCTTGAGGGTTTTGTAGGGGCCGTCGGCGCGGGTGTAGATCACCTCCGCGTCGGTGAAGAAGTTCGCCAGCGGCTCGACGTCCTTGTAGCCGTGCTGTGTCTTCGAGAGCAGCGAGGTGTAGATGTAGGTCGGCGTCGTCGCGTAGAAGACGCTGCCATCGGCGGGCGCCGTCGCCAGCCGCGAGACGGCGCGGGCTCCGCTGCCACCCTGCACGTTCTCGATGATGAAGGTCGCCTTGATGTATTTCGGCAGGTGCTTGGCCATCTCGCGCAAGAAGACGTCGCTGCCGCCCCCCGGACTCGAATGGGTGACGAGCGTGACCACCTTATGCGGGTAATCGACCGGCGCTTGCGCGGCGGCGCCGCCTGCCGACCAGGCCGAGAGGCTGGTGGCGACGGCTGTGGCGATGGCCAGATGTCGCATGGTTTCTCTCCCTGAGATCGATGAATGGGCCTCCCTGCTTCGGAGAGGCCTCGTTCGATTGGCGCGGCGGCGCGGCTTCTCCGCGCCAGGCCGTCTTACTGCGCGGCGTTGCGCAGCGGCCGGACTGCCGGCGTGGTGTCGAAGACGAGCTGCTCGACGAGCATCTCGATCCGCGGCAGGGCGTCGACGCCCCAGGCCAGATCGAGCAGCCTGTCCTGGGCGGCGTCGGTGATCGCGCCCTCGGCACACATCCGGAACTTGGCTTCGAGATCGGCGTCGCTGATCGGGTTGTCCGGGCCGCCGCGATAGCGCTCGTCGGCCCATTGCACGAGGGTCCGGCCGTCCTTGGTCTCGACCTCGATGCGCGAGCGGATCTTGTCATAGCCGCGCGCATCGATTTCGGGGTCGTTGAGGACCTCGGTGCGCTTCTGCATGTCCTGCATCGCCGGCGAGGCCACGAACGCGTCGCTGAACTCGTGATGGCTGGCGCGGCGACAGAGCGCGATCATCGAGAGCAGCGCGGGCATCGAGAACTTGGCCTGGAGGTGGTTCTGCGCCAGCGGATAGCGGATCGGCTCGAGGATGTTCCTGCCGGCAAAGAAGCGGATGCGCTCGACCTGCTCGGGTTTGAGGTCATGCGCGAGCACCAACGCCAGCATCGCGTCCATCGATTGATGGGTCAGGATGCCGGACGGGTAGGGCTTGATGCTGATGCCGGGCTCAGCGATCGTCAGCGTCTCGCCGAAGCCCTGCGGCAGCTTCTCTTCCGAAAGTCCCTCGCCCATCACCTGGAAGAAGCCCCAGGTGCCGTCGAGGGCCGCCGGGTCGGCGGTGAAGCCGCGTGCCGCGAGAAGGGCCGCGGTGACGCCGTTTTCCGAAGCGCGACCGACATGAAGCGGCTTGGTCATCGTGCCGAAATTGCAGCGGATGCCGGCAGCGAAACTCGCTGCGATGCCGAGGGCATGCGCCACCTCAGCGCCCTTGAGACCGAGCAGCTTCGCGGCGGCGGCGGCGGCGCCGAAGGTGCCGACCGTGCCGCTGCTGTGATGGCCACGACGATAATGGCGCGGCGTCATCCATTCCGAGATCTTGCATTCGACCTCGAACCCCGTCTGGAAGGCGAGCATGAGGCGCTTGCCGTCAACGCCGCCAAGGCGCTGCGACAACACCAGCGCGGCGGTCAGCGGCGGCACCGAGGGGTGGGTCAGCAGGCCGTAGACATGGCGCGGGTCGTTCGAAACCTGGGTGTCGTCCCAGTCATGAGCATGGCCGGCGGTGCCGAGCACGCGCGCCGCCAGCGCCGCGGGAACGCGGGTATGGCCACGGCCGATCAGCAGCGCCTCGGCCTTGCCGCCGGTTTCCGCGGCATCGGCCGCCAGCATGCGCACCGAGTCCTCAAGTCCACCGGCGAGGTAGAGGCCAAGCGTATCGATGATGCAGCGCCGGCCGATCCGCAGCGCCTCAGCTGGCAGGCCGTCGTAGCTCGCCCTCTCGATGAACGCGACAGCGGAGGCAGTAGCGTGGTTGAGCTCGGTCATGGCGTATCCGGCTTTCTCTTGAACGAAGATCGTCAGTTGGTCAGATGCGTGGGCTGCGCCTCGGTCTTCCGGTAGGCGGCGAGCAGGCGCGCCTTGGCGCGGGCGACATGGTCGGAATGGGCGCGCTGGGCACGCTCGGGATCGCGGGCGGCGATCGCCTCGACCATCTCGCGATGCTCCGAGTTGGAAACCTCCAGGCCGCCGCCCTGCACCAGGCTGCGGGCACGAAACAGGTGCAGCTTCTTGACCAGCCCGCGATATTGTGCGGCGAGCGTGCCATTGCCGCAGGCATCGATGATGAATTCGTGGAAGGCGAGGTTAAGCGGGTAGTAGCGGTCGAAGTCGCGGTGGCGCGCGGCTGCTTCCATCTGCTCGAGATAATCCCTCAACCGCGCCACCTCCGCCCCGCTGACCCGCTCGGCCAGGAGCTTGCCGGCAAGACCGAACAGCACCGTGCGCACGTCGTAGATCTCGATGGCCTCCTCGACCGCCGGCTGGCGGATGAAGACGCCGCGATTGGGGATCAGCTCGACCAGGCCGAGCCCTTCAAGGGCCCGCAGCGCCTCACGCACCGGGCCGCGGCTGGTGCCGAAGCGGATCGCCAGATGGTTTTCGTTGACCCGCTTCCCCGGTGGAATTTCGCCGGCAAGGATCGCCCTCTCGATTTCGCGTTCGAGCACGCCCGAAAGCGAGCGGGTCCTCAGAATGGTCAGGGCATCGTCTGGAATGGTCATAAGCTCTGATACCAGCGTCTACAGAAAACTGTCAACAGTTTGCAATTCTCGAGTTACCATGCTCTCATGGGGTGGTCGCGCGTCCCGGGGAG
>NZ_JBFTZN010000381.1:0-4125 GCF_056406775.1 Allobosea sp. P1_A7 | reverse complement strand
CGTGAGGATCACCGATATCGAGGTCCGCTGCTGCCAGCGCAAGCCGGAGCATTTTCAGGCTGCCGCCTTCCGCACGGGCGATTTCGGCAACTTCGAATTCCTGGTGGTGACGCTGAAGACCGACAGCGGCCTGTCGGCGACGACCTTCGGTTTCGCCGGCCGGTCCGCGCCCGGTGCCGGCCAGCTCATCGCCGACACCTTGCGGCCCTTCTTCATCGGCCGCGATCCGCGCGATCGCGAAAAAGCCTGGCACGAGTTCCGAACCGCCGATCGCTGGTGGGGGCATCTGCCGATCTACGCCTATGGCCCCTTCGACACCGCGCTCTGGCTGCTCAGCGCGCAAGCCGCCGGCCAGCCGCTCTACAAATATCTTGGCGCCTATCGCGATTCCGTTCCGGCCTATGGCAGCTCGATGATCCTGAAGGAGCCCAAGGACTACGCAGCCGAGGCGCTGCGGGCTCAGGCAGAAGGCCTGCGCGCCTACAAGCTTCACACGCCGGGCAACGATATCGAGGAAGATCTGGAGGCCCATCGGCTGGTGCGCGAGGCGGTGGGCGCGACATTTACGCTGATGTCGGACCCCGTCTCGACCTATAATCTCGAGCAGGCGATCCGCTTCGGTCGAGCACTGGAGAAGCTGGACTACTACTGGTTCGAGGAGCCGCTCTACGACGAGGATGTGCATTCGCTGCGCGAACTCAGCCGGACGCTGGAGATCCCGATTGTTGGGACCGAAGTCCTCGCCAAGCATCCCTACAGCATCGCCGAATGCATCGCGACACGCGTCGTCGATCGGGTCCGTGCCGACGTGTCCTGGACCGGCGGCGTAACCGGCGTCATGAAGACCGCGCGGCTGGCGGAAGCCTTCGGCGTCAATTGCGAGGTCCACACCTCGATCTTCCACCCGATGGAGATCGTCAATCTGCACTGCTGCGCGGCGATGAAGAACTGCGATTTTTTCGAGGTTCTCTATCCGATCGAGGGCTTCGCCTTTGGATTGAAGGAGAAACTGCCGATCAGCGACGGTCTCGCGACGCCGCCGGCCCTGCCTGGTCTCGGCGTCGAGATCGATTGGGACGACGTCGATCGCATGACCGTCAAGATCGTTTGAGGTGAGATGATGAAAGCCCTCTCCATCGACCGCCCCGGCTCGGTATCCTTCACCAAACGGACTGCCAGCCTGCCGGGCCCCGCAGAGGTCGAGGTTCGCATCGACTTCATCGGTTATTGCGGCTCGGACCTGAACAGCTTCCGGGGCAGGAACCCGCTGGTCGCCTATCCGCGCGGGCCCGGGCACGAGATATCGGGCACCATCGCGTCGCTCGGTGCCTCCGGCACGGGGCAACTCGTTGCCGGGCAACGCGTGACGGTGCTGCCCTATTTCAACTGTGGCCAATGCCGTGCCTGCCGCCTCAAGCGCCCCAATGCCTGCCTCAAAAACGAGACGCTCGGCGTGCAGCGCGAGGGGGCGCTGACCGAGCGGATTTGCCTACCGGTCAGCAAGGTTATCCCCGTCGAGGGCATACCCGCGCGCGACGCCACGCTGATCGAGCCGTTGGCCGTAGGCTTTCATGCGGTGCGACGTGCGGAGGTGACCTCCGAGGACCTCGTCGTCGTGCTCGGGTGCGGCGTCATCGGGCTCGGCGCCGCGCTGGGCGTGCTCGACCGGGGCGGGACGGTCGTCGCCGTCGATCTCAGCGCCAAGAAACTCGTCACCGCGAGACGACTCGGCGTCCAGCACGTCGTCGATGCCTCGCGAGAGGACGTCGCCACCCGCGTTGCCGAACTAACCGGCGGCGAAGGTGCGCCCGTCGTGATCGAGGCCGTCGGCGCCGAGGAAACCTTCCGCCAGGCGGTCGAATTCACTGCCCAATGCGGGCGCGTTGCCTATGTCGGCTACGCCAAGAACCCGGTCGCTTACGAGACCCGGTTCTTCGTGATGAAGGAGATCGACATCAGGGGTTCGCGGGGCGCGGAACTGCTCGATTTCCATGACGTCATCGCCTATCTGCGGGCGAACCCCACGATCGGCGATGTGCTCGTCACGCGCGTCGTGCCGCTGTCAGAAGCTGCCCAGGCGATGATCGACTGGGATGCTGATCCCGGCGCCTACACCAAGATCCTGATCGACGTAGGAGACCGTTCGTGACTGCATCCCACCCGCTCGATATTTTCTCGCTGAAGGGACACCACGCGCTGGTGACTGGCGGCGGCAGCGGCCTGGGCCTGGGCATCGCGCGCTGCTTTGCAGCGGCCGGAGCTAGAGTGACGCTGGCAGGCACCAATGCGCAGAAGATCGAGAAAGCGGCGGCAGATCTGGGCGGCGAGACCGGTTCTCTACCTTTCGACGTCACACGCGTCGACGAGGCCGAGGCCTATGCCGAGGCCGTCTCGCAGCGTTTCGGGCCGGTCTCGATCCTGGTGAACAACGCGGGCAACACGATCAAGAACCCCATTGCAAAGATGACACCCACCGACTTCAGGACGATCCTGGACGTGCATGTCCATGGTGCTTACGCCCTGTCGCGCGCTTTCCTCGCCCAGATCGAGCAAGCCGGGAACGGCTCGATCCTATTCACCGCCTCGATGAGCTCCTTCCTCGGCATTCCGAACGTGATCGGCTATTCGGCTGCGAAGGCCGCCTATGTCGGAATGGTCCGGGCCATGGCGACCGAGCTCGCGCCGCAGAAGGTCAGGGTCAATGGCGTCGCGCCGGGCTGGATCGACACGCCGCTGTTTCGGCAGGCAACCTCGACCGACCCTGACCGAAAGGCCAAGATCGACGGCCGCATCCCGATGAAGAGCTATGGCACCGAAGCCGATATCGGCTGGGCGATGACGTATCTAGCCTCGGCGGCCGCGGCCTATGTCACAGGCCATATCGTGGTAGTCGATGGCGGCGCTCTACATGGATTCTAAGCAATCTCGGAAGCACCAATTTGTTTCGCAACCTCGACTTTCGTCCTCACGTCGCGATCGAGTGGGCGTCGCGGAATCGCTGCTGGGGAAGAATAGTGGCATTGTCACATTAACTCCCGGCGGGCGCCAAGGGGAGCATTCGGCCCCATGACAGGCTCAGGCCGTGACGCCAGCCATGACTTTCCAGTGCGCCATGGCGCGCAGACGATGCAGAGGGGTGGTGACGGCGGACCGACGGGACGAACAGATTGCGGACGGCGGAGAAGACGGGGACAAAGCGCTGCCGGCTCCCCGGGGAACGAAAGCCTTGCATCGTCCGCTCGCGCTTTCGGGGGGCAGGTGTGAGTTCTCGGCGCGGCTATTGAGACCTTGTGCGCGCGATGCTCCATCTCCGGCATGGCGCTTGTAGCTGATGGTCGGCAGGGTCATGCACGCCCACCTACAGGGCTTGCCGCCATGCCGGAGTTCACGTGACAACGCCCCGCGGAGGGCTTGGATCAGTTGGCGCGATGAGGGCGCGCCTTAAAATCGGCGATGAAGTCCGCCAGCTCAGTCAGGCGACGTAGTACGTGGCCACTATCTGAAGCCTCGGCACGGATTGCAAAAATCGCCTGGCCAGTAACCTGAACCAACGGAGCAAATTCGGGCAGCGTGAAGGTCATCAGCATCGTCTTGAGCGTCTCTTCGGCGTCGCCGTAGCGATTGAGATACAGCCGCACACCCTCAGTGGTCTCTTCTGTCGAGGCGCCATGCAGTTGCCCGTAAGCATCCGCAGCTGCCCAGATCGCAGCGTGGAATGCCAACTTGTTTTCGACCATCCGGTCCGCGCTGCCGCCAAGTTTGGCGCTAATCGAAGCGGCCGTGGTGATCATGTCGAGGAAATCTTCCAGGCGAGCGGCGACCATGCCCGCCTTGGAAATCTTCGGCTTTCTGGGGAAAAGGTTGAACACGGGTACTTCTGTCACAGACGGCGGCAAAGCGCATAAATTCCGCCGTTGCGCTAACACGCCGCCTCGAACTGCAGCTTGTGCTTTGTAGCCATTGAGTTGTTATTGTGAGCCAATTGCCAGCGCTGCTCGCTTAACCGCGAATTGGCGGCAGAAACCGGCGCGCTTGTTTCTTTTTGCCTGAATCAGGACGTCCAGGACCTCGCCTTCGGAGTCAACGGCCCGCCAAAGATAGACCAGGCGACCGTCGATCTTGAGA
>NZ_JBFTZN010000380.1:0-4210 GCF_056406775.1 Allobosea sp. P1_A7 | reverse complement strand
CCTTCGATCTCCAGGAAACTGCGCGATGAGCCTCACGCCCGTCCCCGTCGCCCTGAAGGCGCTAATCGACAGCGTTCCGGCACCGACACCATCAGAAACCCTGCCACTCGCACAATGCGTAGGGCGCGTGCTCGCCGCCGACCTGCAGGCGCTTCGGACCCAGCCCCCCTTTGCCAACTCCGCAATGGACGGATACGCCGTTCGCGCAGACGATATTGCGCCGGCAAATGAATTGCGTGTCATCGGCGAATCGGCTGCCGGTCGTTCCTTCTCAGGGATGGTCCGCTCCAATGAGGCTGTTCGCATCTTCACCGGTGCTCCGATTCCGGAGGGCGCCGATACGATCTTGATTCAGGAGAATGCGGACGGCGTCGGCACTGCGACGATCCGCGTGCGCGAGGGCGCCGAGCGCGGCAAGTTCGTTCGTCAGGCAGGATTGGACTTCTCCGAGGGCGAGGTGTTGCTTCTCGCCGGCAGCCGGCTCGACAGTGCGAGCCTCGGCCTCGCGGCAGCCATGGGCCACCCCATGCTCACTGTGCGTCGCAAGCCACTGGTCGCGATCCTCGCGACTGGCGACGAACTGGTCCAGCCCGGCGAGCCGGTTGGACCCGACCAGATCGTCGCGTCCAACAGTTTTGCGCTCGCCGCGCTGGTCGAGCAGGCCGGCGGCACGGCGCTCGATCTCGGGATTGCCCGCGATGATCATGCCGATCTCGCCGACAAGATTGGCCAGGCACGGAAGGCCGATGCCGATGTGCTGATCACCCTCGGAGGAGCCTCGGTAGGTGAGCACGATCTCGTCCAGGCAGCGTTGATCGGTCAAGGCATGGCGCTCGGCTTCTGGAAGATCGCCATGCGGCCGGGCAAGCCGATGATGATGGGCCGCCTCGGCCGCATGGTCGCGCTCGGCCTGCCCGGAAACCCCGTCTCGTCCATCGTTTGCGGACATCTCTTCGTCGTGCCCCTGCTCAGGACCCTCCTGGGCGTACCGGAACCGGAGCGCGATCTGAGTGAGCCTGCAATCGTCGGAAGAAATTTGCCGGCAAATGATGAGCGGCGAGACTATATGAGGTCGGAACTGACGCTCACTCCGGAAGGATGGCTGGCAACGCCCTTCGCCAAGCAGGATTCGTCGATGCTGGCCACTCTTGCCCGCGCCGACGCGCTACTCATTCGCGAATCGTTTGCTGCGCCGGCAAACAAAGGCGACAACTGCCGGATCATCCGCCTACGCTGAGCGCGCTTGCGGAACACAACGCGAACCTGTATGGTGTTCGTGCTTTGTTTCGATTCCATACAAAGAGCGCCGGCGGGAACCATGCTGACACGCAAACAGTTCGAACTGCTTCGTTTCATCCAGGAACGCCTGCGCGAGACAGGGGTGCCCCCCTCCTTCGACGAGATGAAGGACGCGCTCGATCTGCGCTCCAAGTCCGGTATCCATCGCCTGATCATGGCGCTGGAGGAGCGCGGGTTCATTCGCCGCCTTCCCAATCGAGCCCGAGCGCTGGAGATCATAAAGCTGCCCGAAGGGGCCGGCGGCCCTCAGGCGACGCGCGGACGGTTCAGCCCCTCCGTCGTCCAAGGGGGGCTTGGCAAGGTCCGGCCGATCGCACCGCCCCCGGACGAAGATGTGCGCTCCACGGTTGCGATTCCGGTCATGGGGCGGATTGCCGCCGGTACACCGATTTCCGCCATCCAGAGCCGCAGCCATACCGTGGCACTGCCTGCCGACATGCTTGGCCCCGGTGAACATTTTGCCCTCGAGGTTCGCGGCGACTCGATGGTGGAAGCCGGCATTCTCGACGGCGATACGGTGGTGATCAAGCGTCAGGACACGGCCAATACCGGGGATATCGTCGTGGCTCTGATCGATGACGAGGAAGCAACGCTGAAGCGACTGCGCAAGCGCGGCTCCTCGATCGCGCTCGAGGCTGCCAATCCCGCCTATGAGACAAGGGTGCTGGGACCGGACCGCGTCAAGATTCAGGGCCGCCTGGTCAACCTGATGCGGCGCTACTGAAGCGGCTCGTGTTCTTCGACAGCCGCCAGCGGCAAAGCCGGCGTGCTTGCAGGCCGCTCCCGCTTGCGGCTCCAGGGACGATCGACACCATCCTGCTCTGATAGATGGGCGCGCCAGCCGCCCTTGTTGCCGACAAGGGCGGTCGCGCCATCGCGCGACAATGCCCTGCGGTCGATCAGTCGTGCTGCGCACGGAGCGTTCCACGGAATCGGCGTGATGACGAGATCGGCGCGCCGACAGTCCTCGACGATGGCCAGGCGATCACGTGCAAAGGCAACGCTTCGTCCATCCTTGCTGCGGACGACACAACCCAACGTGTCGCAGGCCGCGCCTTCCCGCAGGCTGTTGTCGTCAGTCCGGCGATTATCGCCATCTGCGTTCAGCCATTGCTGCAGCACGAAGCGGCTCGGTTGCCCCGCCAGGATCATGCGACCATCGCCCCCGCGGACCAGGATGCCGGAACCATCGCGTTCGATCAGGATGTCGGGCCTGTCGGGCTTCGCTGCCACGAGCAGTCCCGCGATCAGGGGGGCGACGGCCAGGAAGCGCAGCGGTGTCGTCCAGAGCGTGATCCAGAGAAGCGCAGCGGCAAAGCATGCGAGCGCCGCGGCCCCGAATGCAGGAATGATCACCGCGGAGTGGTCGAATCCCGCAACCCAGCGCGCGGATTGCAGCACATAGTCCGAAGCGACTCCCATGAGCGCCCAAGCCGGCCAATCCAGGCCGAAGGGATAGGCGAGCACGCCGAAGACAGCGGCAGGCATGACGATCAGGGAAACGAAGGGCAAGGCGAGCGCATTGCCGAGCAGACCGAAGGGGTTGAAGGTCTGGAAGTGATAGGCACCGAACGGTGCGGTTGCGACCGTCGCCAGCACGGTCGTGACCGTGAGCCCGACCACCGCGATCCAGATCGGCCGTAGCGGCCAAGGCAGGTTCGCCGGCGCCTCGGAGTGGCCGCGATCCTCCCAGCGCTCGGCAAAGGCGATCAGCGCCGCGACAGCGCCAAAGGACATCTGGAAGCTTGGACCAAGCAGCGCGTCAGGCTCGCGCAGCAGAACGATCATCGCAGCGAGAGCCAGATTGCGCATGCTGAGCGCCGGGCGATCGACGAGAATCGCACCGAGCATGACCAATGTCATGATCAGCGAGCGYACCGTCGCGACCTCGGCTCCCGAGAAGATGCAATAAGCCGTGGCGCCGAGCATCGCGGCCAGGGCGGCGAGTTTCTTTATGGGCCAGCGCAATGCCAGCGTTTGCGATAGCGCCAGCAGGCCACGGACCAGGCCGAAGATCGTGGCGGAGGCCAGCACCATGTGAAGGCCCGAGATCGAGATGATATGATAGATTCCGGCCGCGCGGAGGTCGATATTGGTCGCCTCCGTGATGAGGCCGCGCTTGCCAGTAACCAGCGACGCCGCCATCGCGCCAGCCTGCCCTCCCCCGATCCCGGCGATGCGCTCCGTCAGGGCATTGCGCGCCCGGTCGACCGTCGCGCGTATCTGAAGCTCGAGCGGTGGCTGCAAGGGTGGTGGGGCGAGCGTGATCTTTCCGGGGATGGTCCCGACTGCACCAAGCCCTCGGAAGAAGGCGTCGCGCCCGAAGTCGTAGCCACCTGGTCGCACTGGACCGGGCGGCGGCAGGAGGCGCGCGACGGCAGCGATGTGATCGCCCGGCGAAACCGAACCACCTTTGACGTTGACCCGAACCCGCCGTGGCAGGCGTTCAGGCTCCACCCCGGCAATGCCGGTCACCAGGATCACGAGGCGCGCGCCGGCGTCGCGCGCCTCGACCGATTCGACAAAGCCGGTGAGTTGTCCCACGCGCATTCGATCGAGCATCGGTGCTGCGATCGTCGCCGTGCGCCAGGCCGCGGCACCAAAGCCGGCGAAGATGGCAGCAAGGCCGACGCAAGCGAGCATGACCGGGCGTCGGGCGCGCGACAGCGCTGCCATCGCAGCGGAGACGCCAAAGCCGGAGAGCGGGACCCAGAAGGATGGCTCGCGATCAGCCGCGAAATAGAGCAGAATGCCGGCTCCCATCAGCACCGGCAGCCAGAGAAACAGCCTTCTTCGTCCGGCCTCGATCGCGATGGCGCCCAGGAAGCGCGCGCGCCATTCGGCGAGAAACAACCGAATGGCAGCGTCCTGAAACCATATCTCGGGAATGCGGAATGGTACGGCGCGAACA
>NZ_JBFTZN010000379.1:0-4237 GCF_056406775.1 Allobosea sp. P1_A7 | reverse complement strand
CAAGGCAATGATGAGATGGACGAGGTCTCGGGCGACGGATGGGCCAAACTTCAAACGGACGGCTCCCTCAAGGGCGAAATCCGCGTCCACAACGGTGACGATTCCACCTTCATCGCCCGCCCWWGGACGACTTCTTCAACAGCCTGCTAGAGCCCACGGCCAACAGCAATCAGCCCCGGCATCATCTGCCGGGGCTTTCGTTTCAGGCGACGCAGAATTCGCCGGGGGTCTCGATTTCGGGCGCGTGGGTCCAGCCCGTTGCTCCCCAGCTCTTCAGGGCAGCCCAGGTCGAGCGGTCGAGCCGGTACTGCTCGCAGGGGAACAGCCCGCCGCGAGCCGGCAGCGACTTCAAGAAGGAGCCCTCCTGCCGGAAGCCGGACTTCTCCAGCACCCGGCGTGAGGCCGGGTTGATGACGCGCGTGTCCGCCTCGATCGCCGGAATGTCGAGCAAGGTGAAGAGCGTGTCGATCAGAGCCTGCGCGGCCTCGGTCGTGTAGCCCTTGCCCCAGTGTGGGGTGCCGAGCCAGTAGCCGATGAAGGGGATGCCGGTCGCCTGCTTATGGGCGCCGATCATGCCGATGAGCTCGTTCGGCCTGGAGCGCGGCGTGATCGCCAGCGCCAGATGCTCGCCGAGCGCATTGCCCTTGCGCATGGCGAAAATGAAGGGCTCGACCGCATCCGCCGGATAGGGATGCGGGATCGAGGCCGTCATCTCGGCCACGGCTTTCTCCCCAGCCTGACGCAGGATGGCGGAAGCGTCTGCCATGCGCGGCCAACGCAGCCAGAGACGGCGGGTCTCGAGCCGGAAGACATCGTCGCGGGTCAGTTCGGGGAACATCGGTCTCTCCGTCGGCGCAAACGAAAAAAGGGAGCTGGGACTTTGGTCCCATCTCCCCTTTCGCTTGACCTTCGGGAGACCCTTGTCGGGCCTTGCCCTTGATCCGATCGGTTCGATGGAACCGGCGGATCAAGGAACTTCCCTATCCGCCTTTTACTCTGCGGCCTCTTGGGCCGGGACTACGTTCACGAAAGCTCGGCCGAGTTTCGTCGTGAATCGGACTCGTCCATTGGTCGTCGCAAAGAGCGTATGGTCTTTGCCCATGCCAACGTTCACGCCGGCATGCCACTTGGTGCCGCGCTGACGAATAATGATGTTGCCGGCCACGACCGCCTGGTCGCCGAAGCGCTTCACGCCGAGACGCTTGCTTTCGGAGTCGCGACCATTGCGCGACGAGCCGCCTGCTTTTTTGTGAGCCATAACGCCCTACCTCGAAACTACTGTTGTCTCTCTAACCCGAATCGGCGGCAAAAGCCACCGGTTCGGAGATGAAAGCCGAAGACTGCCTGACAGGAGCTGTCAGTAGTCCTCGCCGGAAGCCTGTTCGGCCTGRTCGACCTTGGCGCGCGGGGGCTTGCCGGCCAGGAGTTCCTTGGCCTGAACAACCCACTCCTCGCGGGTGGCGCGGCCACGCAGCTTGAGCTCTTCGTCCCACTTGGCGACGTCGGCCTCGGACCAGGCGGCGATGTCGTTCCAGGAGGTGATGCCGGCAGCGCGCAGCTTCTTCTCGATGGTCGGGCCGACGCCCGAGATCAGCGAGAGGTTCGAGGCGTCGAGCGCCTCGGCCTTAGCTTCAGCCTTCGCCTTGCCCTTGACGGCGCTGGCGGCGGCCTTCACGGCAACGGTCGAAGCGTCACCCTTCTTCATCTCGGGCTTCTTGCCGCCCGTGAGGATGTCGGTGATGCGCACGATCGTCAGCTCGGCGCGGAAGCCACGCTTGCGCTTCGAGTTCTGGCGGCGGCGCTTCTTGAAGGCGATGACCTTCTCGCCGCGAGCCTGGCGCACGATCTCACCGGCAACGGTGATCTCGGCCAGTTCCTTCGCGCCGAGCGTCGACTTCTCGCCGTCGGTCAGCATCAGGACGTTGCCGAAGGCAACGGTATCGCCAGGCTCGCCTTCGAGCTTGGCAATGGTGATTTCATCGTTCGCGGCGACGCGGAACTGCTTACCGCCGGTCTTGATGACTGCGAACATCGTTGTTCTCCATGTTCAGCCCCGCCCTGTCATGGCCTCGCGAGGCGCATGCGGGACGGCTTTTTGGCAGTCGTTACGTGGTCGGGTTCACTCTTCGATCATGCCGGATGCCGCAACGCGGAGCCGGACACGCAAAAGAGATCAGGCGCGGGTTTCCCCACGCCGGACGAGGCTCGATAGTCTTGGCGGCTCTTCAGGTCAAGTCGCGAGGCTTCAGATTCGTCGGATTTATGACAGCGAGGAGACTTGTAACCGTCCGATGTGGCGTGTAGTAACCAGCCCGCTTCGACCGAAGGCGACCGCGGACAGGTGGCAGAGTGGTTGAATGCACCGCACTCGAAATGCGGCATACCCGCAAGGGTATCGGGGGTTCAAATCCCTCCCTGTCCGCCATCTTCCCGCTCAGGGGTTTCATCGCCCCGAGCAATGGCCGGAGCGCCGTTTGACGTCAGCCGCAGAGCGCCCGCTGGATTTTTCCGCTCTCATCCACCTCGATCGTCACCCGCTCCCGGCGGTAATCCATTGTCATGGGCGAGCCGGGTGAAAGACGTCGCAGCACACTTGCGCCGGTCGCACGCATGACCTCGGCGTCGCTCTTGCCGATCTGCCCTGCAAGGCGCTTGGCTCCTTCGGGCGAGCACGGACTTGGCGGCGCGGCACTGGATGGTTGACCGGCGGCCGTGCAAGCAGCGAGCGCCAGTGCTGCGATCGAGCCGAGGAGGTGAAGAGATCTGGTCATGGGGCAAGACTATATGCGAATTGCCCTTCGCCAAGCCCCGGTCCTCAAGGGCTGCGCTGTTTTCCGCTGAGGCGCAGGTCGAGGTTCTGCCCTTGCCCCGGCTGGCTCGCTCTGAGCGCCAGGGCCAACCCCTCTGCGTGCCGGCTGATCGTCAGCGTGGCCGGCGGACTGGGCCGAACGCTCTCCGCCGTCTCGCGGAAGGACAATGCGAGATTGTCACCACGACGCGCGCCGGCGAGGTTTGCCACAGTGCCTTTGCTCTCGCGGAACTCACCGTCATAGCGCTGCGTCCTGGGATCATAGCGCAGATCGATCTTCACCGTCGTGGAGAGGACCAGCGCGGTCGAGCAATGGCCGCTTAGAGTGACCCGGGAGCCCTGCTGATCGCCGTCGAATTTGCAGCTCAGTTTATGGCTCGATCCGCCCGCATTTTCGAGCGTCCCGGTGCCCGTAAAGTGTCCTTCGAACGCCTGTAGAAAGGACGCTTCGTCGATCATGGCCTGCTGGGCTGAAGCCGGTGTCATCGCGGTCGTCGCAAGCATCACGGTCAATGCCTTGAGCATGTGATCATGTTTCATGGCCGTTCCTCCTGCCGGCTAAACGCCCGAGGCAGGGATCGGATCAGTCCTTCTCGAAAATCGTGATCTCCTCGAGAGATGTTCCTCCGCGCGCTCCTGCGAATCTCCAGGCGCGCGATGCAGATGTCAGAGGTCCGACCGGGCCATGAGCCCCCTTGTCGCACTGCAGATATTCCCGGAACCGATCGGGAGGCCGGGAATTACCTCTCTGTCACGCCGCAGCGGTCTCCGACTGCGGCCCAACAAGAAGGTTATCCCAAAAATGCGCCCCATTGCTCTTGCTCTCGCCGCCACCATGCTTTCCAGCGCCGCTTTCGCGCAGACCGCTCCCACTCCGGCTCAGGCTCCGGTCTTCGTCTCAGTGAACGAAGCATCCGCCCTGACTAGCAGTCTCAAGGGGCTCAACGTCAAGAATGCCGGTGACGAGAATGTGGGCGAGATCGAGGACGTCGTCATCGCCGGTAACTCCCTCGCCTCTTACATTCTGTCGGTCGGCGGCTTCCTTGGAATGGGCACGCACTATGTTGCGGTCAGCCCGAACGCGCTCGCGATCACCTGGAATGCGACGGACAAGAAGTGGAATGCCAGGATCAACGCCACCAAGGACCAGCTGAAGGCGGCGCCGCAGTTCAAATATGAAGGCCGCTTCGCGAAGTAGGCTCAATCGCCATAGCCTTGAACAGGGCCCGGCTCCTTGAATGGGGCGCCGGGCCCTTACGCTGTGGGACACGGCACTCTCGCGGAAACCCGCCTGCCGGATTGATCGCCGCGCCGGAGTGTTCAGTTCCAGGCCTCGTCTCCCTCGCCTCACCATCGCGGTCGCGGCGGAACTGACGAGGCGCGATCGACACCCCGCGCGACACGCGCGGAAGTTGCGAAGCTCACCAC
>NZ_JBFTZN010000378.1:0-4250 GCF_056406775.1 Allobosea sp. P1_A7 | reverse complement strand
CGCGGCGTGACCCGGTGGGCATTGAGATAGGCCAGGCGGAAGATGCCATGATCGACCAGCAGCATATTGGCCCAGGCGCGCAGCCGGTCGACCCGGCCGGTAAGCGGCCGGTCCCAGCGCGCGATGCGGGCCATTCGCCGCGCATAACGCTGATCGTTGCGGCGCAGCAGGTTCAACACCACAAAGTTCCATCCTTGATCATCTRCAGCCCGATATCAGTGGGAAGTGCCATGCGCAAACCCTGATGCCCCGTCCGCCTAAAGGTCGGGCTTGGACTTTTGCGCTACAGCGCGCATAAGGCGCGCCAGTTTTTTGTCTCAACAGGTATGACCCATGCGCCTAGATGCCATCTCCATCGGCAAGAATCCGCCCGACGAAGTCAATGTGGTCATCGAGGTGGCCATTGGTGGCGAGCCGATCAAGTACGAGATGGACAAGGAAGCCGGCACGCTCTTCGTCGATCGCTTCCTCTACACCCCGATGCGTTATCCCGGGAACTACGGTTTCATCCCGCATACGCTGTCCGAGGATGGCGACCCCTGCGATGTCCTGGTCGCCAATACACGCCCCCTGATTCCCGGCTCCTACATCGCGGTCCGCCCGATCGGCGTGATGATGATGGAGGACGAGGGCGGCGGTGACGAGAAGATCATCGCCGTGCCGGTGCCCAAGCTCACCAAGCGCTACGAGAACGTGCACAACTACACCGACCTGCCGCAGATCACGCTCGACCAGATCCAGCATTTTTTCGAGCACTACAAGGATCTCGAGCCCGGCAAATGGGTGAAGCTCACCGGCTGGGGTGACGCCACCAAGGCAAAGCAGCTCATCGTCGAGGCGATGGAGCGGGCAAAGAAGGCCAAGGGCTGAGGGCAGACGCCCGGTATTCTCCATCATGGCCGGGCCTGTCCCGGCCATGATCTCGTCCCGTTACCCCGATCAATACGGGCCTCCGGCGCAAGGCCGGGCAGCGCGCAGGTTACGCCGCGATCGCCTCGCTCAGCGCCACGACGCGCCTGGCCATCTCGGCATGAAGCCGCTCGACCATGCGGCCGTCCAGCTGGATCGCGCCCTTGTCGGCATTCTCCGGCTGCTCGAAGGCGGTGATGATCGCCTTGGCGCGGGCAAGCTCGTGATCATCCGGCGCGAAGGCGGCGTTGGCCGCAACGACCTGCGAGGGATGGATCAGCGTCTTGCCATCGAAGCCGAGATCGCGGCCCTGCGCGCATTCGGCCGCAAAGCCATCCTCGTTCTTGAGATCGTTGTAGACGCCGTCGACGATGTCGATGCCATGAGCACGGGCGGCGAGGATGGCCGTCACCAGCCAAGGCAGCATCGGCGCACGGCCAGGCACGAAGCGAGCGCGGGTTTCCTTGGCGAGATCGTTCGTGCCCATCACGAAGCAGGCGAGCCGCGTCGAGGGATCCTTCGCCGCCGAGGCAATCCGCGCCGCGTCGAGGACGGCGAGCGGCGTTTCGATCATCGCCCAGATCCGGATGGCCGAATCGGCCCAAAGGCCGGTCAGCTTGTGGCCGATCTCGATCAAGGTTTCGGGGGCCGACACTTTCGGGATCAGGATCGCGTCGGGCCTGGCCTCGGTCGCTGCGGCAAGATCCGCTTCGAACCAGGGCGTGTCGACGCCGTTCACCCGAATGACCAGTTCGCGCCGACCATAGCCTCCGGCCTTCACCGCGGCGCAGACCTGCTCGCGCGCCATGTCCTTGGAATCCGGGGCGACGGCATCCTCCAGATCGAGGATCAGCGCATCGGCGGCAATCTCGCGAGCCTTTTCAAGCGCACGGGCATTCGAACCAGGCATATACAGGACGCTGCGGCGTGGGCGGATCGCTGTCATGGGATACTCCTTAACGACGGCTGATCGAATTTCGCTGCAGTGCACACTAGACGTGACTGCAATGCAACGACAGTTCATCGAAAGGTGAAGAGGGGGGCGAATGGGCTGGATCGCCGGCGTCGACGGCTGCAAGGCGGGCTGGATCGTTGCGATCCTGGGCGACGCTACGCCCCTGCGTCCGCAGTTGCGCGTGATCTCGCATTTCTCCGAGCTCTTTGCGGGATCGGCGCCGCCCGATCTCGTGGCGGTCGATATGCCGATCGGCCTGCCGGACCGGATTGTCGGCTCCGGACGTGGCCCCGAGCAGCCGGTGCGCAACCTGCTCGGCGAGCGGCAATCCTCGGTGTTCTCCATTCCCTCGCGCTCGGCAGTCCAGGCTGCAGAGTATCTGGAGGCTTGCGGCGTGGCCGTCGCGACCTCCGAGCCACCGCGCAAGGTCTCCAAGCAGGGCTTCTTTCTGTTCCCAAAGATCCGGGAGATCGACGGCTTGTTGAGGCAGGAGCCGGTGTGGCGCGAGCACGTCTATGAAACCCATCCCGAACTTGCCTTTCGGACGATGCGCGGCGCTCCTCTTCTGAGCCCGAAGAAGGTCCGAGGGGCGATCAACCCCGAGGGCATGGCCGAACGACGGGCACTTCTGATCGCGGCAGGCTTGCCGGTCGAGAGCGTTCACGCACGGCCGCCGCGGGGAGCTGCTGCAGACGATATGCTGGATGCGTTCGCGGCGCTGATCGTCGCCAGGCACATCCGGGGCGGGCGTGGAAAGCCCTTCCCCGATCCGCCGGGACGCGATAGCCACGGGCTTCCCATCGCGATCTGGACCTTCGCGCCGGATCGCCCAGCCTATCAGGATCGCGCCATGTCCGACCGTCCGGTGTCCCATTCCATGATCGAGGCGGCTGCCGCGCGCATCGCCGGCCATGCTCGCGTGACGCCGATCATGCGCTTGGACAAGGGGGCGCTCGGATCCGTGGGGGACATCTCGCTCAAGCTCGAATGCCTGCAGCATGCGGGGTCCTTCAAGACGCGCGGCGCCTTCAACAACCTGCTGTCCCTGCCGGTGCCTGCTGCAGGGGTTTCTGCTGCATCCGGGGGCAACCACGGTGCGGCGGTGGCCTATGCGGCGCGCGAACGCGGCGTGAAGGCGACGATCTTCGTGCCGGAGATTTCGCCCGCGGCCAAGATCGAGGCGATCCGGCGCTTCGGCGCGGAGGCCGTGGTCGGCGGCGCGCAATATGACGATGCGCAGGCTGCCTGCGATCGCTTCGTCGCGGAAACCGGCGCGCTCAAGATCCATCCCTTCGCCGCGGTCGAGACCATCGCCGGTCAGGGCACGCTCGGGCGCGAGTGGGATTTGCAGGAGCCCGATCTCGATACGGTGCTTGTCGCAGTCGGTGGCGGCGGGTTGATCTCGGGAATCGCCTCCTGGTTCGCGGGATCGAAGGTCAAGGTGGTCGGCGTCGAACCCGCGGGCTCGCGTGCCTTGCAGGCGGCGCTCGAAGCCAAGGGACCGGTCGCGGTCGATGTCGCCTCGGTGGCCGCGGATTCGCTCGGCGCCCGCAATGTCGGCCAGCTGGTCTATGACGCCTGCAAGGACACGGTCGATCACGTTGCGCTCGTGCCGGATGCCGCCATCACCGAGGCGCAGGCGCGGCTCTGGCGCGATTTCCGGCTGGCCGTCGAGCCCGGTGGCGCGGCCGCCTTCGGCGCGCTGATCTCGGGAGCCTACAAGCCGGCTCCGGGCGAGCGCCTGGGCGTTTTGGTCTGCGGCGCGAATGTCKATCTCGCCAAGCTGCAGGCGATTGTAGCCTAGGCTGCGCGCCTCTTCCTGTCGCGGCGCGACGGAGGGCCGCGAGGCTCGTTCGATGAATGGTCGTCGCTCGGCCGACCATTCCGGGCGTGCGCATTACCCCATCGTCGCAGCGGCACGGGGCTGGACGCAGGCTCTCACGGCGGCGCACAATCCGCCTGCCCGACCAGACGCGAGACGYCGATGTCCCAGACTGCGACGCTGCCCGCTTCCAAAACCAGCCCTGGCCGCTTTTTCGAGGATTTCCGGCTGGGCGAGACGATCGTCCATGCCACGCCACGGACCGTGACCAGCGGCGACGTCTCGCTCTATACGGCGCTCTATGGGCCGCGCTTCGCGGTCCAGTCTTCGGACAGTTTTGCACGCGCGGTCGGATATCCCGCGGCGCCGGTCGACGATCTGCTGGTCTTCCACATCGTCTTCGGCAAGACGGTGCCGGACGTCTCGCTGAATGCCGTCGCCAATCTCGGCTATGCGGATGGGCGCTTCCTCAGGCCGGTCTATCCGGGCGACACCTTGTCGACCACCTCGGAGGTGATCGGCCTGAAGCAGACCTCGGCGGGCGATGCCGGCATCGTCTATGTC
>NZ_JBFTZN010000377.1:0-4277 GCF_056406775.1 Allobosea sp. P1_A7 | reverse complement strand
GAATCCGGCAAAGCCAATACCTGAACAATCGGATCGAGCAGGATCATCGGCGGATCAAACGGCGAATCCGATCGATGCTTGGCTTCACATCATTCAAAARCGCCGCTGCAACCYTGGCCGGTATCGAGATGGTTCACATGATGCGCAAGCGACAGGCCAGATACGCCTACAATCCAAATCCGTCCATCGCAGCGCAGTTTGAGATTATCGCAGCGGCGTGAAAGGGCACGAACCACCAAATTCTATGGCGCCGCGGGAATTTGCAACAGAACCTCACTACCTGGTCGATCCCGTCGCCTGCACGCCGGCCTCGGGCTGGGAGAAGGGTCAGGTCGAGAACCAGGTCGGCCTCGTGCGCGAGCGCTTCTTCGCGCCCCGGCTCAGGGTCAAGAACTATGACGAGCTGAATGCCTGGCTGATGGATCAGGTGCTCAGCTATGCCAAGGCGCATCGCCATCCCGAGCGCCGCGACGTGACGATCTGGGAGGCATTCGAAGCCGAACGGCCAAGCCTCGTGCCTTATGCCGGCAGCTTCGACGGCTTCCATGCGCTGCCGGCCGCGGTGTCGAAGACCTGCTTGGTCCGCTTCGACAACAACAAGTACTCGTTCGCGGCGAGCGCGATCGGCCGACCCGTCGAGATCCGCGCCTATGCCGATCGCGTCGAACTCCGCCAGGACGGGCGCATCGTCGGCGAGCACGCCCGCTGCTACGGCCGCGATCAGACGACCTTCGATCCCTGGCACTATGTGCCGGTGCTGGCCCGCAAGCCGGGCGCTCTGCGCAACGGAGCACCCTTCAAGGATTGGGTTCTTCCGGCCGCGCTGGATCGGGTGCGCCGGAAGCTGGCGGCGGCGCAGGATGGTGACCGGCAGATGGTCGATATCCTGACCACGGTGCTGAGCGATGGCTTGCCGGCGGTCGAAGCCGCCTGCGCCGAGGCGCTGAAGCAAGGCGTGCATTCGGCTGACGTCATTCTCAACATCCTGGCCCGGCGCCGGGAACCGGCTGCTGCGATCACCATCATGACGCCCGCTGCCCTGCGCCTGCGCCATGAGCCTGCCGCCGATTGTGCCCGGTACGACAGCCTCAGGAGGGCCGTGTGATGGAACGCTCGGAGATTCTCGCCACCATGGGCGAGCTCAAGCTCTACGGCATGAAGGCCGCCTTCGACGAGATCATCACGACAGCGGTGAAGCGCCAGCACGAACCCCAGCGCATCGTCGGCGATCTGCTATCGGCGGAGATTGCCGAGAAGCAGGCGCGCTCGATCAAGTACCAGATCACCATCGCCAAGCTGCCCCTCGCCAAGGATGTCGGCGACTTCGTCTTCGACGGCACTCCGCTCAACGAGACGCTCGTCCACGACCTGGCTGGCGGCAACTTCATCGCCCATCAGCGCAATGTCGTCCTCGTGGGCGGCACCGGGACCGGCAAGACCCATCTCGCCATTGCGATCGCCCGGGCGTGCATCCGCGCCGGCGCGCGCGGACGCTTCTTTAACGTCGTTGATCTCGTCAACAAGCTCGAGGCCGAGGCCCGCGCCGGCAGGCAGGGCCGCATGGCCGACTATCTCTCGCGCATGGACTTCATCGTCCTCGACGAACTCGGCTATCTGCCCTTCGCCCAGTCCGGCGGCCAGTTGCTGTTCCACCTGATCAGCAGGCTCTACGAACAGAGCTCCGTCATCGTCACAACCAACCTCGCCTTCGGCGAATGGCCTTCCGTCTTCGGCGACGCCAAAATGACGACCGCGCTCCTCGACCGGCTGACCCACCACTGCGATATCGTCGAGACCGGCAACGAGAGCTGGCGCTTCAAAAACAGGCTCTGAGCCAAGCGCTCTTGCGACCCGGAGCCGGCGCGGCTGCGCAACCCCGACCAGCTGCACCGCGCCGCCTCCTGACCGCCTCAGCTCATCAAGGGGTCAATATTGGACGCCGATCGGGGGGCAACATTGCGCGCCGTTTGACATCCGAAAATTTCGGTGACGCGTTGAAGGCGCGGTCCTTCGGCTCCTGGGCTCGCCGGGACATTGCCCATTACCAGACGTTCCGAAAGTCGCGGGCGGGTGGCTTGCTGACGTTGCTCCATGCCGATCGAAGAAGGTTGGGTCGCGCCAGAAGCGGAAGTTGGCGTGTTGCCCAGAATGGGCGGCGCTGGACGACGGTGCCCCAGTCCATCGTCTGCACATCGACATTCAGGCCGGAGATGACACTCGACACCTCACCAAAGGCGGACGCCGACGGAKATCTTTCAAGCGGCGCCGAACGTACGCAAGCCGCATTTGCGCCAAGCACGCTCAGGCCCGCGTGGCCTTTGCAGCGCTCAACGGGAAGAGCGCGATGAGCGACGCGCGACCTCAGACGGTGTCTCGCCGAAACGGCGGCGAAAGGCGGCGGCGAAGCGCGCCGAATTGGTGAAACCGTAGCGGCGTGCGACCGCGATCACCGAGACGCCGGATACGCCAAGAGTGAGCTCGTCACGCGCAAGCTCAAGCCGGATGGCGTGCAGCACGCCAAGGGGCGTATTGCCGCGGAAATGCTTGAACACCGCCGTCAGGGTTCGCGAGCTGCAGCCGGCGGCCACGGCGACATGCGACATCCGGATCGGCTGCTCACCATGAGCGCGCATGAAATCCTCCGCTCGCCGAACATAGGCGGGAATTGCCGCATCGGCTGGGCGGTCTAACCTATTGGTGTAGTTGTGCGCGGCGCCGCGCAGGACCAGCGAGATGAGAAAGTCGGTCAGAGACGCCATGGCGACCGCGCTGGTGGTAACGCCGTCCTCCCGCTGAAACTCCTGCATGACGAAATCGAGCTGGTGCTTCAGGCTAGAACCCAGCCCTCTCGTCCAATCGAGGCTGGGCTCGAATTCGAGGGGCGCGCGCAATTGCTCATCCAGCATGTGCTCAAGCGCACTTTCTACATCCAATACCTTGAGAAAGATGTTCGTGCGCGCATTGTGGTCGCTCATCGAGAGGCGTACGCTTGGACCGGGCCTCCAGGCGAGCCCGGACCGAACTGTGGCCGTCGCAGACTTTCCCTGATGCTCCAGGGTCGTCTGGCCCGCCAGCATCGTCGTTAAGCAGAACAGCCCCCCCTCGTCGCCATCGACGAAAGTGTCGGTAGCGAAGCTGCTGTCGGCGTAACTTGCCAGGATCGAGCCAGCGCCGCGCGTCGCGATCGTGAAGATCGGCCGTTCGAAACGCAGCCGCCACAGTGAGCGATCCCGCAATTGATAGGCGAAGATCCGGCTTGACTGAGCGGCCCGTTCCGTGACGCGAAACGTGCCGCAAAAAAGCTCGGGATTGCTCGCCCGAACAACATCGAATCCCGCCGGCAGGGCAGAAGCAGGAACGGCCATGGTCATCCCCCCGCCGGCCTTGGCTGCCCGGCGTCGACCACCTTAGACGAATTCGGCAGCGGGTCGACAAATTCGGCGATGAAAACCGTGTCGTCACCGAAAACCCTATCGCCCGAGCTGCAGAATATGGAACGTCAGCGAAATACAAGCCAGTGACGGTGGGCTCAGGGGCGACAAACGCGGGGAGACCGGATCGGCCATGACCGGCGTTGAGCCTCGTCTCCGGCGCCAAGCTGTTCCGCGGAAGACAAGCACGCAGACATTTCTTCCATTCGGCATGACCTATCTGGCGTTCTCGGCCAGCCCGGGTCCGAGCTAGATGACCATCATGTCCAGTACGATGCCAGGCGGCGCGGCCCCCCGCCGTAACCGAGGGGGCGACCGCGCAATCCGGGCCAGCTACGTCGCCCGCGCCGGCGCCAAGGCCAACCGTCCACGAACAACCGCCCTGGACCAATCGACGGGGGCGGATCGATGAGCGCGAGGCGATACTGCCGTTGGCTCCGGGTTGCGCTGCATGCAGGCATCCTGCTCTTCTCCGTCACCGCGGTTTTGACTGTTGGTTCGGCACCTGCGGCAGCCGAGGCCGGCACCGGCGGCGTTGCTAACAACATCACAGATAATCCCGCGTACCCGTTCGTTATTTCCGGCGGCAAGGGCGGCGACGGAGGCGCAGCCGGCCAAGCCGGTAGCGCGGGCTCCGCCGGCGAGGAAAACAGCCTGAGCCCCGGTGGCCTGGGTGGCGCCGGTGGCGCTGCTGGCGCCGCGGGCGCCTCTGCTGGGGTCATCAACGAGAATGTCGGAGGCGGTGGTGGTGGCGGCGGCGGCGGCGGTAGTATCGGTCAAGTCAGCGCGGGCTCTGTGACGATCAGCACACCGGTGTCCGCGGGATCCGGCGGCAAGGGCGGGAAC
>NZ_JBFTZN010000376.1:0-4307 GCF_056406775.1 Allobosea sp. P1_A7 | reverse complement strand
GGGTCGGCCTCCCTGGGCCTCGGTCCGGGGCCGCATTCCGAACGCCCCACGGGTCCTAACCCGCAGAACCTGCCCGGCCCGTTCGAGGCGCACAGCACGCCCCTGGACCTGTACACCCAAGGAGGCGTGCTTGGCCTCGCCACTCTGGCGTGGCTCGTCGGCAGTACCCTCTTGCTCACGCTGCACGCCCGGTTCGATGCCCTCTCGGCACTGATCTGCTCTGTGGCGGTGTTCAGCATCAGCCACTTCATTCTTCGCCACCCGATCTTCTGGTTCGCCCTCGCCCTGTGTTTGGCCGAGGGCTGCACGCGAAGGCCGACGGTGTCCGCTCACTACGGGAGATGACAGGATGTGCGGGATTGCGGGTATCATTCTGCCCCCCGACGCTGCGGACCCCGGGTTACTGGGTGCGATCAAGCCGATGACGGCTTCCATTCGCCATCGTGGGCCGGACAGCGACGGGTTTTGGAGTGACCGTGAGGCAGGCGTCGCACTGGGTCATCGACGCCTCGCAATCGTCGACCTGACCGAGGGCGGCCACCAGCCGATGCTTTCCCACAGCGGACGRCTGGTCATGACCTTCAACGGCGAGGTCTACAATTTCCATACCCTGCGCCGCGAACTCGAAGATCTCGGGCATAGCTTCCGTGGTGGCAGCGACACCGAGGTGATGCTCGGCGCGATCGAAAGCTGGGGTCTGGAGAGGGCGCTCCAGCGCTTCACCGGCATGTTCGCACTCGGCCTCTGGGACCGAAGGGCGCGTGTTCTCCATCTGGTCAGAGATCGGATGGGAAAGAAGCCACTCTACATCGCGCGCATCGGACGTGCCCTTGTGTTTGCCTCCGAGCTGAAGGCAATTCGCACCTTTCCGGGCTTTCAAGCCCGGATCGATCGCGAGGCTGTGGCCGCCATGCTGGCGCGCGGCACGATGCCGGATCGGTGCTGCATCTGGCACGATGTGTTCAAGCTGCCCCCTGGAGCCATGCTGTCGGTGAGCGTCGACGAGATCGCCGACGCTCCCGACACAGCAACTCTCAAGTCGAGGATCCACCAGTGGTGGTCCCTGGCTGCCGTGGCCGAAGAGGGGCGGAAGAATCCGTTCGTTTCCGACGATGTCGCACTGGTCGCGGAGCTTGACGAACTGCTTCGTCTCGCCGTGCGCGAGCGGATGGTCGCCGACGTTCCGCTCGGCGCATTCCTCTCCGGAGGAATCGACAGCTCGACCGTCGTCGCGCTGATGCAGGCCCAGTCCGACAGGCCGGTGCGCACGTTCACGATCGCATTTCGCGAACGAGGCTATGACGAGTCGGTCGAGGCCGGGCGTATCGCCCGGCACCTCGGGACAGATCATACGGAGCTGCATCTGACGCCGGCGGAGGCTCGCGAGGTCATCCCCGAATTGCCACGCATCTGGGACGAGCCATTCGCCGACTGGTCGCAAATCCCGACCCTGCTCGTCTCCCGCCTCGCTCGCACTGATGTGACMGTGGCTCTGTCGGGCGATGGCGGCGATGAATGCTTTGCCGGCTACTCCAGGCATTTTCTTGCGGTGCGGCTGGCTTCCCTGCTTGGCCTGCCCCCCATTCTCCGCCGCACCGCTGCAGATTTCCTGGTTCACCTGGCGAATGGCGCCAGCGAGGAGATCGTCAATCGGCTGCCGGTGCCGGACAGGCTGAGGCGCTCGCTGCGCGGCGACCGCCTGAGGCGTCTTTCCGATCTCTTCGCCGCGAACGGAGACCAGGAAATCTACCGGCGGCTGACACGTGTCTCGGAGCTAACCCTGGCGCGCGACGCCGAAGCTGCCGAGCCCGATGCTCCCGTCCTCGACGATCTGGTGTCGCAACTGATCTTTCGGGACATGACTGGATATCTGACGAGCGACATTCTGGTGAAGCTCGACCGGGCAAGCATGGCGACGAGCCTGGAAGCCCGCTGTCCGCTTTTGGATCATCGCGTCGTCGAATTCGCCTGGCGCCTGCCGACAGCGGTCAAGGTCCGCCACGGCCAGGGCAAGTGGATCTTGCGACAGGTTCTTGCGCGCTACTTGCCCCGGCACCTGTTCGAGCGCCCCAAACAGGGCTTCGACGTGCCTGTCGGTGCCTGGCTGAAGGGGCCGCTACGGGCCTGGGCGGCCGACCTGCTGACCGAATCGCGGCTGCGGCGCCACGATCTTCTCGACGTGGCGGCGGTCCAGGCGTGCTGGGCGGAGCATCTGAGCGGCCGCCGCGACCATTCGCTTGCGCTTTGGGCTGTGCTGATGCTCGAGGCCTGGCTCGACGAGGGCGCAGGTCCGCCGGCCACCACACCGGTCGGTGAATTCGACCTCGCATTGCAGGGGAGCTGACGATGGAAGCGTTGACCGGCAAGGGCCAGCGGTTCATCGCGACGGCACGACCTTCGGATCTGCCGCCACTCGAACCGACGACGCGGATAACCAGACCGATCATTGGATCGGCGCCAGGGCCGCTGCCATTCCAGCGGATCGTCCACGCGCTGTCGAGGCGGCGGGGTTTGATCCTTGCAATGATGCTCCTCGGCGGCGGAGGGGTCGCGATCGTTGGCCTGATCATGTCGCCCACCTATACGGCAACGACGCAAATCGTGGTCGATCGCGCCTCGGAAGGGTCGAGTGGCACATCCCAGGCCTCCCAAGCCATCGACGATGCGGCGATCGACACGCACTTGGCCGTGCTTTCGTCCGATGCGCATCTGCGACGGGTCGCTTCGGCGCTCCTTCTTGCCCATGAGGAAGTGGTGGCGGCAGGGAAGCAACCGGACTCCTGGCTGCACCGTGTCCAGGATGGGCTCGGTGCCGCCTGGTCGTTTCTCACGCAGCCGTTTCGGCGTAGCGCTGACAGCCACTCCCCTGACAGTAACGAAAGCGCGCTGGCCCAGCAGTTGAAGCGCTCCGTAAAGATCGGCCAAGAGCGACGTTCGAGAGTCTTGTCAGTTGTTGCAACRGATTCCGATCCGGGACGTGCAGCCGAGATCGCGAACACCGTCGCGAATGTCTACATCGAGGATATTGCGCAACGAAAGCGCACCGACGCGGAGCAGCTTGTGGTCTGGCTCGCCAAGCGCGTTCCCGAAATGAGGCTGGAGGTGGCGCGTGCCGAAGAGGAGCTGCAGGCCTACCGCTTGCTCCATGGCGCAGCGGTCGATGGCACCCCTGATGTAACCGGCCAGCAGATCGCACAGCTGGCCCGGCAATTGGCCCTGGCCAAGTCCGATTTCGCCGCGACGCAACAACGGCTGAACCGGTTCAACGACTTGCGCCAGCGCGGCGCACCCACCTCCGCCCTTGCGGATGCACTGGGATCAGCGAGCCTGGCCGAGTTCGCCCATAACGAAGCAGCACCAGCGACAGTCGGTCAGGAGCCTCAGCCGGAGCCGCGCCGGAAAGCGGACCGTGCGACAGAGCAGGCGATCGATCAGGCGTTCAGCCAGGTAGAGACCGACGGTCGCATTCTCCAGGCTCAGGCCAGATCAATCGAGGAGCGGCTGCAGTCCCTGAAGGCGGCGGCGACCGAAACCGCGGCCAGCATGTCCGGTTTGCGGGCTCTCGAGCGTCAGGCGGCCGCAGTAGCCCAGCTCTATGATGCCCTTCTGAGCCGTCAGCAGCAGGCAAACGAACAGGTCCAGCTCATTCAGCCGGACGTCCGGGTGATGGCGTCGGCGTGGCCGCCGGAAAGGCCAAGTTCGATTCACCCGGCCTTCCTCATTCCGCCCGGCGTGATGGTCTTCGGCATCATGGGCGTGCTGCTTGCGCTCGGCATCGACAGACTTGATCACACTCTTCGCAGCACGGATGAAGCCGCCGAAGCTCTGGCCGTTCCTTGCCTCGGGCAGGTCCCGCGGGTCACGCTCCGGCACGCAAAGCGGATCGAGGATCTGCTGCGGCAGCAGCCTCAATCAGTCTATGCGCGGTCAATCCGCTCATTGCTGATCTCCGTGTTGCCAAGGGGCTCCGGCAGCTTCGCGTCGAAGATCATCCTTGTCAGCTCCGCCCTTCCGGGCGAAGGCAAGACCACGGTCGCGCGGAGCCTTGTCCTCTCCGCGGCGCGCCTTCGACTGCGCGTGCTCCTGATCGACCTCGGCGAGCCAAGCGGGCTCCCTGAACGGGACATCGTGACGATGGCGCGCGCGGCCGCCCCCGGCGTCGATCTCGTCGACGTCCTGAGCCGCGGCCGACCGATCGCCGATGCGGTGGAGCACCTTCCTGAGCTTGGGGTCGACTACATTCCGCCGCCTCRACTCGATGGCAACCTGCTTCATTTCCTCGCAAACCCGCAAGTTCCGCACTGGCT
>NZ_JBFTZN010000375.1:0-4318 GCF_056406775.1 Allobosea sp. P1_A7 | reverse complement strand
GCATTGGGCAGTTCGATGCCGATCGCGTTCTTGCCCTGGACAACGGCGACACGCGCCGAGATCGCGCTCATCGAGCGCGCGATGTCGTCGGCCAGCGAGATCACCCGCGACGACTTGGTCCCCGGCGCCGGCTCGAGCTCGTAGAGCGTCACGACAGGGCCCGGGCGAACCTGGCTGATCTCGCCGCGCACGCCAAAGTCCTCGAGCACCCCTTCGAGCAGGGTCGCATTCTGCTCCAGCGCATCCGTCGAGATGGCTGTCGAGGGGACCTTCTTCGGTTCGGCAAGATAGGTCAGCGGCGGCAGCTCGAAATGATCGCGATCGAGCAGGGACGGCTGGGCCTCGCGCGACAGACGCTTGCCAGGCTTGGGAGCAGCGGGCCGGGCGGTGACGCGCGGAGCATTGAGATCGCGCAGGTCCTGCGGTTCATCATCATCGTCGATATCGCCATCGGGAAAGTCGACGACGCGACTGGCCGGACGCGGGCTGGGCAACGGCTCGGGGGCGAAGACTGGAGGGGCAGCGCGGGCCGCAGCTTCGTTGAACTGCGGTTCGCGGCGTACGCGGCTGACGGGCTGGTTGCCAGCGGAGCCAGTGGCGCTGACGGCCGGTTCCGGCGGGTGCGGCAGGCGACGCAGGATCGCGCCCTTGAGCGCCATTGCGCCATGGGCAAGCCAGCCGACAAGGATGACGGCGAAACCGGGCTCGTCGTCGCGACGCTCCTCGGTCTCGGCCCAGGACTCGTCTTCGTCGTCGCTGTCATTGACCGGATCTTCGTCGGTGACGAAGCCGAAGCCCGCGGCGGCGGTCACGGCGAGAATTGCTATACCGGCATAGAGAAAAGCGACAAGGCCGCCGAGGGCGCTGCCTGCGATGCCGACGAGATTGCGCGTCCCAAACAGCAGGCCGTCGCCGATCACGCCGCCCATCCCGGTGGGCAAGGGCCAGCGCGGCGTCGCCGGAAGGGCGCTCGCGACGGCCGCCGTCGCGACGATACCGACAACCCAGAGACCGAGCTTGAGCGCGCCGCGATCGAACAGGTGGAAGCGCATCAGGCGCAGCGCCCAGATCAGCGGCGGGAAGAGCATGGCGATGACGCCGAGCCCGATCATCTGCATGGTCAGATCGGCGATCATCGCACCCGGGCGCCCGAGCAGGTTGTTGACGGCGCCGCCGGTGGCGTTGTTGAGGCTGGGGTCTTCAGCGGCCCAGGTCGCAAGCGCGAGTGCGATGGCCGCTGTCAGCGCCAGCAGCCCGAGCCCGACCATCTCCGACGTCCGTCGCGACAGGAATTCCCGCGCGGGATCGGGCAGGCGATCGATCAGGGATGAGGAGCGTCGGATTGTTCGCATGCCGGCCGGGCCGCCTTCCACAGGACTACAGGCCGCATCATACCGGCCTCCAGCGATCAGGGTATGAAGGTCAGGTTAAGACCCGCTTAACCTTGAAGGGGAGCGCCTCGCCGGCGGATCGATCGGCCTGCTTCTGCGGGCGGAGTTACCGTGAGAAAGGCCCCGGCGGGAGACCGCCGAGGCCTGTTTCACGTGAAGCGGCCGGAGACGCTTACATGCTGTAGGCGCGCTCGCCGTGCTCGGCGATGTCGAGGCCTTCGCGCTCCTGATCCGTGGTGACGCGCAGACCGACGACGACGTCGACGATCTTGTAGAGGATCAGTGAGCCGACGCCGCTGAAGACGAGCGTGAAGAGAACGGCCTTGGCCTGAGCCACGAATGCCGGCCCGAATTCATAGGCCGCGGTGACGAGCTCGCCCGGCTTGGAGACATAGTCCGGGATGCCGCCGCCGCCGAGCGCCTGATTGACCAGGATGCCGGTGGCCAGGGCGCCGATGATGCCGCCGACGCAGTGGATGCCGAACACGTCGAGCGAATCGTCGTAGCCGAGCGCATTCTTGACGGTGGAGCAGAAGACGAAGCAGACGGCGCCAGCGACGAGGCCGAGCACGATCGAGCCCATCGGGCCTGCGAAGCCAGCGGCCGGCGTGACGGCGACGAGACCGGCAACCGCGCCCGAGACCATACCGAGCAGCGAGGGTTTGCCCTTGGCCGCCCATTCGACGAAGAGCCAGCCGAGCGCGGCTGCCGCCGTGGCGACGAAGGTGTTCATCATGGCAAGCGCGGCGGTGCCGTTGGCCTCGAGATTCGAGCCGGCATTGAAGCCGAACCAGCCGACCCAGAGCAGGGCTGCGCCGATCAGCGTCATGGTCAGCGAGTGCGGGGCCATCAATTCCTTACCGTAGCCGACGCGCTTGCCGAGCAGCATGCAGCCGACGAGGCCGGCGATGCCCGCGTTGATGTGGACGACGGTGCCGCCGGCGAAGTCGAGCGCACCCCATTTGAAGAGCATGCCGGCATCGGCGTTGACCGCGTCGAGCGCCGCGGTTGCGGCCGCCTTGGCATCGGGGCCCGCCTCAGCGACAGCCTTGGCCGCATTGCCGACGGCATCGGGACCGCCCCAGTACCAGACCATATGGGCCATCGGGAAATAGATGAAGGTCACCCAGAGGGCGGTGAACAGCATCAGCGCCGAGAACTTGATGCGCTCGGCGAAGGCGCCAACGATCAGGGCCGGCGTGATGCAGGCGAAGGTCATCTGAAAGCAGATGTAGACGTATTCGGGGATGACGACGCCGTTCGAGAAGGTCGCCGCGACCGAGTTGCCGTCGACGCCGCGCAGGAAGGCTTTCGAGAAGCCGCCGACGAAATCGTTCAGGCCGCCGCCGTGGGTGAAGGCGAGGGAGTAGCCGTAGATCACCCAGAGCAGGCTGACCATGCAGACGATGGCGAAGACCTGGGTCAGCACCGAGAGCATGTTCTTGCTGCGCACCAGGCCGCCATAGAACAGGGCGAGGCCGGGAATCGTCATCAGCAGCACGAGCACGGTCGAGCTCATCATGAAGGCGGTATCGCCCTTGTTCGGCACCGGCGCGGCGGGAGCCGCCGCTGTCTGGGCCAGCGCGACCGCCGTGGTCGCGGCGAGCACCGCTCCGACCAGCCCGGCCCGCAATGGGGTCTTGAAATTCATCGGTTGAAACTCCTGGACTGAAGGATCGAGAGGATCAGAGGGCGTCGCCGTCGGTCTCGCCTGTGCGGATGCGGACGGCCTTCTCGATCGACGATRCGAAGATCTTGCCGTCGCCGATCTGGCCGGTACGGGCTGCGGCGGTGATCGCCTCGATCACCTTGCCGACGAGTTCGTCCGAGACGGCGACTTCGATCTTGATCTTCGGCAGGAAGCTCACGGCATATTCGGCACCGCGATAAATCTCGGTATGGCCCTTCTGCCGGCCATATCCCTTCACCTCGGTCACGGTCAGGCCATGCACGCCGATGGCGGTGAGCCCGTCGCGCACCTCCTCCAGCTTGAACGGCTTGATGACAGCCATCACGATTTTCATGCTTGGGTTTCCCCGTTTCCGCCGCCCGGATGTCAGCCCCGGCGATCGCGTTGCGCTCCGCGCGCGCCGGGAGCCCGACACACGTCACGGCCGGTCAATTCAAGGCCCGTGCCAACTGCCGGAGGGGGATCATGAGGGGATGACGCAAGGAAAAACGCCCCGTCGCACCACTCGGTGCGGGGTGATTGCCTAATAAGCAGGCAAATGCTTGGTTGCTGTGCTTCTGCTTAGAAAGCGCTCATTCGCGGTCCGGACGCGGCCGGATCAGGCCTTCCTGCGCCACGGACGCGACGAGCTTGCCATGGCGATCGAAAACAAGGCCGCGGGAGAACCCGCGCGCGCCCGAGGTCGAGGGGCTGTCCTGAGCATAGAGCAGCCAGTCATCGGCGCGGAAGGGGCGATGAAACCAGAGCGCATGATCGAGGCTCGCGCCCTGGATCTGCTTGTCGAACACGGTCTTGCCATGCGCGATGAGGCTCGAATCGAGCAGCATCAGATCCGAAGCATAGGCAAGCACGCTTTGATGAACCGCCGGATCGTCGGGCAAAGGCTGCATCGAGCGGATCCAGACATTGAACTTCGGCTCCATCTTCTCGCCTGTGACGTAGCGCTGGAGCTCGACGGGCCGAATCTCGATCGGCCGCTCGCGCTGGTAATAGGCGCGCACGGCTTCGGGCATATGCGGCAGCACGCTGCGCTGCATCTCCTCCCGGTTCGGCAGTTCCTCCGGCATCGGCACGTCCGGCATCGGCATCTGATGCTCATAGCCGGGTTCTTCAGCCTGGAACGAGGCGGACATCGAGAAGATCGCCTCGCCATGCTGGATCGCCAGCACGCGCCGCGTCGTAAACGAGCGGCCGTCGCGGAGCCTTTCGACCTCGTAAATGATCGGAGTCTCGGGGT
>NZ_JBFTZN010000374.1:0-4338 GCF_056406775.1 Allobosea sp. P1_A7 | reverse complement strand
CTCGAAGGGCGAGGGGCCGTGGTTCGAGCCGCCATGGCCGCGCGTGTCGTAACGCACGCAGCGATATTCGGCCGAGAGCTCGCTGGCGATGGCGTCCCACATCCGATGCGTGGTGCCGAGCGAATTCGAGAAGACCAGGGCCGGCGCGGAGCCCGGCCCGGTGACCGTGTAGAACAGGCGCAGGCCCGGTCCGGTTTCGAGATAGGGCATGATCAGGCTCGCCGGCTTCGGCCGCGGCGCCCCGACAGGGCAGCCGGCGCGCGTTTCGCAAGCCGCGCTGGCGCGGGCCGCAACGGTTCGGTCTCAGACATGGCTCTCCGGCGGCTCTGACGGCCAGCTCAGGTTCGCGGCGGAGTGTTCCTCCTGCGCGAACGCTTCTTCCCTGCTTGTCAGGCTAGGCAGGCATGGTGTCGCTGGACAGGATCGTTTTGGTGTAAATTAATACCCCTACGGTATGGAAGCCCGCTTCCCTGCCGATGCGGTGGGGAAGCCGGGCAGTCGCCCGCGAGCATGTGACAACCGCCGCGATGGCGGTCTCCGGGGTGCAGCCGCCCTGCATCGATCGGAGAGCGGGAGGAGCAGGCAGCGATGGATCTGCGTCATCTGCGCTATTTCACGACCGTCGCCGCCGAAGGCTCGTTCAGCCGCGCCGCCGAGAAGCTCCATATCGCCCAGCCGCCGCTGAGCCGGCAGATTCAGCAGCTGGAGGAGGAGCTTGGCGTGCGCCTGCTCGATCGTGGCCGGCCGATCACGATGACCGAGGCCGGGCGCTATCTCTTCGAGCAGGGGCAACAGGTGCTGCAGCGCGTCGAGGAGATGAGCGCCATGACGACGCGCATCGGCAAGCGCCTGGTGCTGCAGTTCAATGTCGGCTTCGTCGCCTCGACGCTCTACGACACGCTGCCGCAACTGATCCGCGATTTTCGCATCCTGGTGCCGGATGTCGAGGTCCAGCTCCTCGAGATGACGACGCTGGAGCAGATCTCGGCCCTGAAGGACGGTCGCATCGATGTCGGCTTCGGACGCCTGCGCTTCGATGACGACATGCTGGTGCGAAAGGTGCTACGCGAGGAAGGATTATGCGTGGCGGTCGGCGGGGCCCATGCGCTGCTGGCAAGCGGCCGGAAGCCGAAGCTGGCCGATCTCGAGGCGGAACCTCTGATCCTGTATCCGAAGGCGCCCCGGCCGAGCTATGCCGATCAGGTCCTGTCCTTCTATCGCGAGGCGGGGGTCAGGCCGCGCATCGGCATGGAGGTCCGGGACGTGCAGACCGCGCTCGGCCTGGTCGCCTCGGGCGTCGGGATTTGCGTCGTTCCGGCCTCGGTCCGGCGCTTCGGCCGCGACGATGTCCAGTTCCTCGATCTCGACGAGAGATTCACCAGCCCCATCATCGTCAGCTATCGCCGGAACGACACCTCGCTCCTGCTGCAGCAGATCATCGGACTGGCGGGCTGAGGGAGCGCGAGAGGCGCATCCGCCCGGCATCCTGCCCCCTGAGGGGCGGGCGTTCCTGGCTTCACAGGGGTTGAGCCTCCGAGACAGCTTTCAATCCTCGTGCTTCAGGGCGCCACGCGTCATCCAGCCGTGCCTGCCTGGCGGTCGCGACGCCGGCCTGCGCGACGGTATAGGCTGCGCGCAGGCAAAGATCCTCGCGCCAGGGCGGGGCGATCAACTGCACGCCGACCGGCAGGCCGGCCCCGAAGACCGGCACGGCTGCGACCGGCAGGCCGATGCAGGAGATCGGTTGGGTGAACAGGCCGAGATTGGGCCGCAGCGCGACCGTCTCGCCCCGCAGCACCATGGTCTTGCTGCCGATTTCCGGTGCGACGCAGGGCGTGGCCGGCGCGATGATCAGGTCGACCGTTTGAAACAGCTGCATCATCTCGTCATGGAACCAGCGCCGTGCCCGCTGCGCCTGGAGATACCAGGCCGTCGGCTGCAGCGCGCCGGCGAGGAAGCGGTCGCGGGTCTCCGGGTCGAAATCATCGGCGCGCTGCTGCAGCCGCGTGAGATGGAAGGCCGAACTCTCGCCATTGGTGATCAGGAAGGCAGCCGCCCGGGCGATGCCCGCTCCGGCGATATCGAGCGCCCGCGTCGCACCCAGCGCCTGCGCGACTGCGGCGACGGCAGCTTCCGCTTCGGGCATCCCATCGGTCGAGAAATAGCCGCCGGCGACCGCGATACGCAGGCCGTCGACGCCCTGCTTCAGCGTCGGCAGGGTCGCCTCGGCCGCCTGTCGCGCACAGGCCGGATCTCCCGCATCATGGCCCAGCATCAGGTCATAGGCCATCGCGAGGTCGGTCACGTCCCGGGCGAAGGGGCCGAGATGGTCGAGCGAGTCGCAGAACGGAAAGCTGCGCGTGCGCGGCAGCCGGCCATAGGTCGGCTTGAGCCCGAAGACGCCGCAAAGCGAACTCGGCACGCGGATCGACCCGTTCGTGTCGGAGCCGAGCGAGATCGGGGCGAGCCCCGCGGCCGTCGCGGCGCCTGATCCGGAGGATGAACCTCCGGCCACGCGGCTGAGGTCATGCGGATTGCGGCAGGGGCCGTCATGCGCGTTCTCGCCGGTGAAGTCATAGGCGTATTCGCCCATGTTCAGGCCGCCGAGCAGCACGGCGCCGGCTTCCGTCAGGCGCTCGATCAGCACGGCATCGCGCGAGGCGGGCGGGCGCTCGCGGTTGATCTTCGAGCCGGCCCGTGTCGGCAGGCCGGCAATGTCGAACAGGTTCTTGGCGGCGAAGGGCACGCCGGCGAGGGGGCCGAGGGGCGCGCCGGCTGCGTGGCTGGCATCGGTCGCGCGTGCCTGCGCCAAGGCCCTCCCGGCGGTGACGTCGGTGAAGGCATTGATCGCCGGGTTCAGGCGTTCGATCCGCTGGAGGAAGCCGGTGATGACCGCTTCCGCGGTCATCACGCCCTCCCTGATATCGGCCGCGATACGGTGGGCCGGTGCGAAGGCATCGAAGCTCACGCGGGCTCTCCGTCATGCGGGCGCCCGGCGCGGAACACGCCGGCCGGCTCGAAGCTGGCCTCGTCGACGGGCGCGGCGAAGACGATCTCGGACATGGCCTTCGCCACTGCCAGGAATTGCAGGACGACCGGACGCTGCTCCTCGCTGATCGCCAGGCCGAGCGCGGGCGCCATCGCATCGCAATGGCGCGCCGCATCGAAGACGGGTTTCGGTTCGCTCATTCCGCCGGCTCCAGCTTGCCGCGGGGCTCGGTGGTCATCGTCTTCGCCGCGGTCACGACGGAGAGCGAGCGCGCGCAGAGGAAGAGGAAGCCCGCGACGATCGCATAGGCGAGGCTGATCGAGGGTGTGACGCCGAACCCCTTGCCGATGCCGATCGCCTCGCCATGCATCAGGCCGAAATAGGTCAGGACGGCGCCCGCGGCCGCAAAGCCTGCGGCGTGGAGGAACTGCTTCTCGATGACGAAGACGGCGATGGCGCCGAGCACCAGCCCGGACAGGATCGCGCCACCGCCCATCAGTTCGAGCCCGTGATAGAGCACGCCCATATTGGCCATCTTGTCGATGCCGACAGCGGCCGCATYGGTCCCCGCCGCGCCGAGTGCCCCGTCGATCAGCACCTTGGCCCAGGCCGCGAGATGCGGCGTCAGCGCCAGGACGATGGCAGGCGCATGGCTTGCCGGCGTGGTCTGGAAGGCCTGCGCGCCGATCAGCATGCCGATATAGAGCAGGATCGGCGAGATCGCGACGAGCGGGATCAGCGCCAGCAGCAGGGCGATGACGCCGAACCAGCACAGCACGATCACGATCAGCCCGGTCGCGGCGGAATAGCCGATGCGCCCGCCCATCGCCTTCCAGCCGGGGTGGCCGATATAGACGGCGTTGATGAAGGGGTTGCCCATCAGGCAGCCGATCAGGCTGACGACGCCGTCGGCGGTCAGTACCCGCGTCGTCGGGTAATGGTCACCGGCCGCTTCCGCGCTCTCGACATTGTCCATGGCCTCGACGAGATCATAGATGCCGAAGGGGATCGCCGTGACGAGGATGATGCCGAGATAGGAGAAGCCGGAGAAGACATGGTCGACTGCCGGCAGCGGCAGCGAGAAACCGAAGGTCGAGAAGGCGGCGCCCAGCTTGGCGAGGCTCAGGCCCCCGACATCGAGCCCGAGCAGCGCCGACCCCCAGGCGATGACCATGCCGAAGGCGATGGCGACCAGCCCCGCCGGGATGCTGCGGGGATAGCGCACGCCGCCGAACCAGCTGACCAGGATGATCGCAAGGCAGGTGAGACCGATCGCCGGTGTCAGGAAAATCTCGAGTGCCGGGCGCATCGAAATGAAGGCGATCGAGACGCCGGCCAGCGTGCCGAGC
>NZ_JBFTZN010000373.1:0-7839 GCF_056406775.1 Allobosea sp. P1_A7 | reverse complement strand
TCCATGGGGTCCATGGCCGCGCGCTTGCGACCGAGGTTCGGCATGGGTGCCGGTTCTCCGCCGCGCTTCGCCGGGATGACGCGTGGTTTCGATGGAGCATTCTTTGGCGCGTAGCGAGGGCGTGGCGCGGTGGCTGAGTTGGGGCAGGCGCGGGACAGCGGGCGCAGCCATTCCAATGTCGCTCGCCTTCGAAGGCGTCACCCAGCGCTTCGGTGATGTGACGGCGCTCGAGGACGTGACGCTCGCGATCGCGCCGGGTGAAATCGTGGCTCTGCTTGGGCAATCGGGCTGCGGCAAGACGACGCTGCTCCGCCTCGCGGCGGGCGTCGAACGGCCCAGCTCGGGCAAAGTGCTGCTCGAAGGTCAGGACGTTTCGGCTCCCGACGCCTTCGTCGAGCCGGAGAAGCGCGGCGTTGGTCTGGTCTTCCAGGATTACGCGCTGTTCCCGCATCTCAATGTGCTCGAGAATGTCCGCTTCGGTCTGCGCGGCTATGACGATGCCTCGGCGAAGGCGACGGCGCTGCGTGCCATTGCCCGTGTCGGCCTCGCGGATCTGGCCGAGGCTTATCCACATATGCTTTCAGGCGGGGAGCAGCAGCGCGTGGCGCTGGCGCGAGCGGTGGCGCCGCGCCCCGGCGTGCTCCTGATGGACGAGCCCTTCTCCAATCTCGACCGGCGCTTGCGCGATGTGGTGCGGGACGAAACCGCCGCATTGCTGCAGGAAACCGGGGCAACCTCGATCATCGTCACGCACGATCCCGAGGATGCAATGCGGATCGCCGATCGGATCGTGCTGATGCGATCGGGGCGGATCGTCCAGATCGGGACTGGCGAGGAGCTCTACCGGAGGCCCGTCAGCCTCTTTGCGGCCCGATTTTTCTGCGATTTTACCGAGATCAGCGGCATAGCCGAGCGTGGCGCGGTGGAGACGCCGGTCGGGAGATTTGCGGCACCGGGCCTTGCCGATGGGCAGGAGGCCGTGGTCTGCGTCAGGCCGCATGCGATCAGGCTGGTGCCAAAGGGGTTCTGCCTGCCGGCGCGCGTGGTGATGCGGCGCTTTCTGGGTGAGGTCGACCATTTGCTGCTGGCCGTCGGCGGGCTTGAAAAGCCGCTGGTCGGACGGGTCTCGCTGCCGGGCTCGATCCGGGAAGGCGAGGACATCGGTATCGATATTCAGTCGGACGAAGTTCTTGTGTTCGCCTCGGGGGACACATAGGTTCCGGCACAAGCACTTGGCGCGGGTGGGGAGCCTGCGCCGCACTGGAATTCGGAGGAGTTTGCCATGGGTGGCGTCAGTATCTGGCACTGGATCGTCGTCGGCGTCATCGTGATGCTGTTGTTCGGGCGCGGCAAGGTTTCCGAACTGATGGGCGACGTCGCCAAGGGTATCAAGTCGTTCAAGAAGGGCATGGCCGAAGACGAGCCGACCACGCCGCCGCCTGCTGCGACCACGGCTGACCCGAAGATCATCGATCACGCGCAGCCTGCCAATTCCGCCACGGCGAAGGCCGAACACAAGGCCTGACGCCGCGCCGCCAGCGAGCGGCGAGGGGTTGAGAGGACGAGCCGTCGATGTTCGACATCGCCTGGAGCGAATTGATGCTGATCGGGGCGGTTGCGCTCGTCGTGATCGGCCCCAAGGATCTGCCGAAAGCCATGCGGACCGCCGGGCAGGCGATCGGCAAGATTCGCCGTATGGCCGGCGAGTTTCAGACCCAGTTCAACGACGCGATGCGCGAAGCTGAACTGGACGATCTGAAGAAGCAGGTCGAGGATGTCGGTGGTTCGGTGCAGAGCGCGCTCAATACCGATTTCAAACCGATTGATCCGATCAAGGACGATTTCAGCACACCCGCCTCCGGTGCCCGCGACGACGCGGCGCTGAAGGAAGCGGAGGCCACGCTCGCGGCCTTGCCGGGGCCTGAGCCCTTGCCCGAAATCGTCATCGAGCCCGCGCCGATTGCGGAACCGGAGCCTGAACCCGAGGTCAAGCCGAAGGCGCCGCGCAAGCGCGCTTCGACCAAGAAGGCCAAGGTCAGTGAGCCGGATGAAGGGAGCCCGGCATGAGCGTCGCCAACCCGAGGGAAGGCGAGGACGACATCGAGGCCTCGCGCGCACCGCTGATCGAGCACCTGATCGAGCTGAGGGCGCGGCTGATCAAGTCGCTGATCGCCTTCCTGATCATGTTCTTCATCTGCTTCGCGTTCTCGACGCATCTGGCGGCGACGCCGATCTTCTTCTGCCTTGGCGCCGCGCTGGTCTTTTTCTTCGCCATGCCCGTGCTGATGAAGTTCTCGATCGGCATGCAGCAGGCGGCGACGGACGGGCAGGCCGGTATCGCGCTCTTGCCGAAGGTCAGTGAGTATCTCTCGCTGATCATGACGCTGATCTTCGCTTTCGGCATCTCGTTCCAGCTGCCGGTGATCCTGACCCTGCTCGGTCAGGCCGGAATTATCGATTCGGCCTTCCTCAAGGACAAGCGGCGCTACGCCATCGTCTTCGTCTTCGTGGTCGCCGCCGTGCTGACGCCGCCGGATGTGATCTCCCAGCTCATGCTTGCCGTGCCGATGCTGCTCCTCTACGAGCTTTCGGTGTTCTCGGTGCGCTATGTCGAGAAGAAGCGGCAGGCTGCGAAAGCGGCCGAGGAAGCAGGCGAAGCCTGATCCGATCGCGGCTCGCGCGCATCGATTGGGATGCGCGATAGGTTGAGCAGCGATGTACGACATTAAATGGATTCGCGAGAACGCCGAGGCGTTCGATACCGGGCTGAAGCGGCGGGGCCTTGCGCCGCTCTCGTCCTCGCTGCTTGCGCTCGACGATTCCCGTCGTTCGGCCATCGCCAAGGCACAGGCCACGCAGGAACGCCGCAATGCGCTCTCCAAGGAGATCGGCAAGGCGATGGGCGCGAAGGACGTCGCGCTTGCCGACAAGCTGAAGGCCGAGGTCGCGGCGCTGAAGGATGCTCAGCCGGCGCTCGAAGCGGAGGAGAAGGCGGCCGTCGAAGCTCTGAGCGAACAGCTCGCGGCGATCCCCAACATACCGAATGCCGATGTCCCCGAGGGCGCCGACGAGCACGGCAACGTCGTGCTGCATGTCCATGGCACCAAGCCGGAGGAGGGCAAGCGTCTCATTGGCGTCAACCAGCCGAAAGAGCATTTCGAGCTCGGCGAAGCGCTCGGCCAGATGGATTTCGAGACGGCGGCCAAGCTCTCGGGCTCGCGCTTCGTCGTGTTGAACGCGCGGCTGGCGCGGCTCAACCGCGCGATCGGCCAGTTCATGCTCGATACCCATACCGAGGAGCACGGCTATACCGAGGTCAACCCGCCGCTGATGGTGCGGGATGAGGCGATGTTCGGAACCGCGCAGCTGCCCAAATTCCGCGACGACCAGTTCCGGGCGGGCGAGGATCACTGGCTGATCCCCACTGCCGAAGTTCCGCTTACCAATCTCGTGCGCGAATCGATCCTCTCCGAGGAGGAGTTGCCGCGTCGCTATTCCGCGCTGACCCCCTGCTTCAGGGCCGAAGCCGRCTCGGCCGGGCGCGATACGCGCGGCATGCTGCGCCAGCACCAGTTCGAGAAGGTCGAGCTCGTCTCGATTACGCTGCCGGAAAAGTCGCGCGAGGAGCACGAGCGCATGCTCGCCTCGGCGGAGGCGATCCTGAAGAAGCTCGACCTGCATTATCGGGTGATGACGCYCTGCACCGGCGATATGGGCTTTGCCAGCCAGAAGACCTGGGACATCGAGGTCTGGCTGCCGGGGCAGAAGACCTATCGCGAGATCTCGTCCTGTTCGGTCTGCGGCGATTTCCAGGCCCGGCGCATGAACGCGCGCTACAAGACACGGGACGGCAAGGGCCCGTTCTTCGTGCACACCCTCAACGGCTCGGGCACGGCGGTCGGCCGCGCGCTGATCGCGGTGATGGAAAACTACCAGAACGCCGACGGCTCGATCACGGTACCCGACGCGCTGGTTCCCTACATGCGCGGGGTGACCCGCATCGAGAAGGCGGCCTGACTCCATGCGTATCCTCGTCACCAATGATGACGGCATCCATGCCGAAGGCCTTGCGGTGCTGGAGCGCATCGCGGCGCAACTGTCGGACGATGTCTGGGTCGTGGCGCCCGAGACGGACCAGTCGGGCGTCGCGCATTCACTCTCCCTCAGCAATCCGCTGCGCCAGCGCAAGATCTCGGACAAGCGTTACGCCGTCGCCGGCACGCCGACCGATTGCGTGATCATGGCGGCGCGCTCGATCATGCTCGATGCGCGGCCCGACCTCGTGCTGTCCGGTGTCAACCGCGGCCAGAACGTCGCCGAGGACGTGACCTATTCCGGCACCATCGCAGCGGCGATGGAGGGTACGCTGCTCGGCATTCCCTCGATCGCGGTCAGCCAGGCCTACGGGCCGGACGGGCGGCACCAGATCCACTGGGACTGCGCCGAGCACCATGCTCCAGGCATCATCCGCCGGCTGCTGGAGGAGGGGATTCCCGAGGGCGTGCTGTTCAACCTCAACTTCCCGAATGTCGCGCCGAGCGAGGTTGCGGGCGTGGCGGTGACGGTCCAGGGCCGGCGCGACCAGGAGTTGGTGCGGCTCGAGCCCCGCCATGACGGACGCGGCAATCCCTATTTCTGGATCGCCTTCCAGCGCAGCCGGAAGGAGCCCGCCAACGGCACCGATCTGAGGGCGCTGTCCGAGCAGAAGATCTCGATCACCCCGCTCGAACTCGACCTCACGCATGAGCCGACGCTGACCCGATTCGCACAGGTTTTTGCCTGATTCCGAACCGGGGGTAATTGGGGGCGGCGATGAGCGAGGCCGAGGAGGCGCCTGGCAGCGAGGGTGAGCGAACCGTCGCATTCCTGCTATCGCTGAGGGCACGGGGCGTGCGCGATCTCGCCGTGCTCCGGGCGATGGAAAAGGTCTCGCGCGAGCGATTCGCGCCGACCCGCTTTGCCGACCTCGCCCGCCAGGACGTTTCCGTGCCGCTCGCCTGCGGGCAGACGATGACCGCCCCGCATACGGTGGCGAATCTCGTCAGTGCCCTGGAGATGGAGCCCTCCGCCCGTGTGCTCGAGGTCGGCACCGGCTCCGGCTATGTCTCGGCTCTGCTTGCCGCCATGGGCGGAGAGGTGGTCTCGCTGGAGCGCTACCGCACGCTTGCGCTTGCTGCCCATGAGCGCATCGGCGGCAGCGGCTACGCAAAAATGGTCGATCTCCGGCACGCTGACGGTTTCCAGCCGGACCGAACGCTCGGCCGATTCGACCGAATCCTGGTCAATGGCGTCACCCATTCCGTTCCCGAGGCCCTGCTGGCGCGGCTTTCGGTCGGCGGGCGGCTGGTCGGGGCGCTCAGGGTTGAAGGCGTATCACGTCGGGTGGTGGTCACGCGGACGGATGACAGTGCCTATGATCATGCGCTCGGCCCGGTCCTGCGCCTGCCGCCGCTGATCCCGGGCTTGGCCCGGGCACTCTGAACCGCGGCTGAAGAAAGCCGGCCCCGGCTCAAAAATGTGAAGAGGCAAAGCACGCGCGAAACGTTTTCGTAACCTGAACGGGGCTTTAATCCCCTTCATCGAGTTGCGTTGTTCGCGAGTATCTTGTCCATGCGTAGCCAAGTCGGATTCAAGTCCAGCGTTGCCCTTCGCCTGTCGACGGTCTGCGCGCTCGCCTTGAGTGTCAGCGCGTGTTCGTCGGACACGATGCGCTTCACTGAGGCACCCTTCAGCAATCCCTTCAGGACCGCGCAGGCGCCTGCCATGCGTGATCCGGCAACGACCGGCTCGATCGGGCGCAGCGCCAGCGCGCCGATGTCTTCGCCGGCTCCGTCTGTCGGGGCGGTCCGCGCCCAGCCCCTGCCGCCGCCGCAATCGGCCGTTGCGCTGCGTAGCGCAGCTCCGGCGCCTGTCGTCGGTAGCGCCAATGGCTGGTCGGCCCAGGGTGGCACGCCGATCGTCGTCGCCCAGGGCGAAACGCTCGATGTCCTCTCCTCGCGCTACGGCGTGCCGCGTTCAGCGCTGATGTCGGCGAACGGGCTTTCGAGCGCGAACGTTGCTCCCGGCTCGCGGCTGACGATCCCGGTCTACAATGCCGGTGGTGGTGCTGCGCCGCAGCAGATGGCCCAGGTGGCGTCGCCGCAGAGCGATGCGCGCACCGAAGCGCCGCGTTTCGTGCCTGGCCCCGCTCCAGTGGCGGCGCCGCGTGCGCCTGTGGTGCCGGCACGCGTCGCTGCGGTGCCGGTCGACGCCAAGGCGAAGGCCCAGGCCGCTGCCGAAGCCAAGGCGCAAGCTGCGGCCGACGCCAAGGCAAAGGCTGTGGCCGATGCACAGGCCATGCGTGACGCCCGCGCCAAATTCGCCGCCGAGGCCAAGGTGAAGGCCGAAGCCAAGGCCAGCCCTGTTGCGGACGCCCGATCCCAAGACCACCGCAAGCCTGCCGAAGGAGGAGGATGCCTCCGCCAAGGCCGATTTCCGCTGGCCGGCCCGCGGCCGTGTCATTGCCGGCTATGGCGGCAAGGGGTCAAATGAGGGCATCAACATCGCCGTGCCTGAGGGAACGCCGATCAAGGCGGCTGAAGGCGGCGTCGTCGCCTATGCCGGCAGCGAACTCAAGGGCTACGGCAATCTCGTGCTCATCCGCCATCCGAACGGCTACGTCTCGGCCTACGCCCATAACGGCGAGCTGAACGTGAAGCGCGGCGAGACGGTGAAGCGCGGCCAGGTCGTCGCCAAATCGGGCCAGAGCGGCAACGTCTCTTCGCCGCAGCTGCATTTCGAGCTGCGCAAGGGATCGTCGCCGGTCGATCCGGTTCCCTACCTGAACAACTGATCCAGAATTGGTCTGACGCCGCCTCAGGGTTTGAGCTCTCACTTCCGTCCGGAGACACGTAGAAGCATTCACCTTCGATCAGTTCCCGCGAGACCCCGCTGATCGAAACAAGGCGGGACGGTCCCAGGAAAGGCCGTCCCGCCGTTTTCATTCTGTGGCTCGGCCTACGCCCCCATGGCGCCGAACATCCGGCCCGAGCCTGGCGACGCTGCCAGATTGAATCCGGAACGCCGTCTATCCACCGGAGAACACCGGCTTATTTCCATCAGGCCGCGGGCATGCCGCCCGCGGCGATGGTCTTGCGCGGCTCAGCCGTCGAGCCGTTGGCCGAGCCGGCCCGCCAGGTCCTGGATGTACTGCCAGGCGGTGCGCCCCGAACGCGATCCGCGTGTGGTCGCCCATTCCAGCGCTTCGCGACGAAGCTCATCGGGTGCGATCGTCAGGCTGAAATGGCTGACATAGCCGTTGATCATCTCCAGGTACTCGTCCTGGCTGCACTTGTGGAAGCCGAGCCAGAGGCCGAAGCGGTCCGAGAGCGAGACCTTCTCCTCGACGGCCTCGCCGGGGTTGATCGCCGTCGAGCGCTCGTTCTCCATCATGTCGCGCGGCAGCAGGTGGCGACGGTTCGAGGTGGCGTAGAATACGACATTGTCCGGGCGGCCCTCGACGCCACCGTCCAGCGCCGCTTTGAGCGACTTGTAGGAGGTGTCCTGGCCATCGAAGGAGAGGTCGTCGCAGAAGACGATGGCGCGGTGCTTGTCCTGCCGCAGCATGGCCATCAGAGCCGGCAGGCTCTCGATGTCCTCGCGGTGGATCTCGATCAGTTTCAGGGGCAGGGCCTTGCCGGCTAGGCGCTTGTTGGTGTCGGCATGGACCGACTTGACCAGCGACGACTTGCCCATGCCTCGCGCGCCCCAGAGCAATACGTTGTTGGCAGGCAGTCCATGGGCGAAGCGCTCCGTGTTCTCTGCCAGCGTGTCTCGGACCCGGTCGACGCCACGCAGCAG
>NZ_JBFTZN010000372.1:0-4339 GCF_056406775.1 Allobosea sp. P1_A7 | reverse complement strand
TCGCGGGCAAGAGCAACCGCAGCGCGGTCAACGCGATGACGCTGCAGCCCTTCGTGAACTACAATTTCCACGGCGGCTGGTACCTGACCTCGTCCCCGATCATCACCGCCGACTGGGAGGCCGGCCATGGCGACCGCTGGACGGTGCCGATCGGCGGGGGCTTCGGACGGGTGTTCAAGATCGGCCATCAGCCGGTCAATGCGCAGCTCGCAGCCTATTACAACGTCGCAAAGCCCAGCGGAGCCGCCGATTGGCAACTCCGGGCCCAGCTCCAGTTCCTGTTCCCGAAATAGAGCCAGTAGACCGCACTAACGAATTCAAACGAAGGAAGTGCGCATGCAAACCGCGCGAAATACAATCGCCCTATTCTTTCTTCATGCTGTCGCGGCTTCTGCCCTGACATTGATGTCCAACTCTGCATCAGCTCAGGCGACGCCGGCCGTTCCCCCGCATGTGCCGCTGCAGAAAGCGATCGGCACGCCCGCGAAGCCCGAACTCGTGCCGTCCTTATTTGTCCTGAGCGCGCGCGGCGCCACCTTGCAGGGCGGAAAGCTGGTGCTGAGCGGTCTGTCGCCGAACTCCATCGTCTTCGCCAACCGCCCGGTGAGGTCCGCTGGTCACGAACTCACGGCGCATATCCTTGAGGAGTGGCTGCCGGGCAACCAGAGCCCCGACAGCTTCTACAAGGACCCGCCGAACGCGACCGTGTCAGCTTTCACAAGGGATGGCTCGGGTATTCGCGACGCGGTTGTGGTCCTGAAAACACCAAAACTCGAAGGCGACCAGGTCACATTCGACGTCGACGTGATGGAGGGAGACCTTGCCGGCGRCGACGGCCCTGCGTCGATCTTCATCGACCTGATCGGCCGGCCATTTACGCCGTTGTCCTTCGCCGGCGTGGCGCGACGCAGCGCATTTCGAGGAGCCTATTACAGGGGCGCGGTTGCCGCCGGCGCGCTGGGTGCCGCAGCGTATTACGCCCCGTATGCCTATCGACCGGCCTGCGGATATTATCCGTACCCGCCCTGCTACTGACCCTCGGCTGTCGAATTCGATGTCCGCTCCAAGGATCGGTCATCCCTCCATTGTCAATCATCGCCGAGGTCGCGTAGCGTTAACGTGCGACCTACGCGCGCTTGACCACACGTTGCGAACCAAAAGGAAGCTCCTCACATGCTGACGAAACGCGATCTGCTTGGCTCTGCTGCGATGGCCGCATTCGCCGCCGCCACAGTGAGGTCCAGCCCCGTCTTTGCGCAGTCCAAGCCCGAATGGCCCAATGTCTTCGAGGCCAAGGACATCGCCGAGGAAGGCTTCATCTACGGCCTGCCGCTGGTAATGAACTATGCGGTCATGCAAGAGTTCGCCGTTGACAAGAACTCCGGCCAGTTCAAGGCACCGTTCAACCAAATCGAAAACCAGCACCACGTCGCCACCCCGGCGGACACGGCCGTAATCACGCCGAACAGCGACACCCCTTACTCGTTCATCTGGCTGGATTTGCGCGCTGAGCCGATGGTCGTTTCGGTGCCGGCGATCGAAAGGGAGCGCTACTACTCGGTCCAGCTCATCGACGGCAACACCTATAATTACGGCTATATCGGCACGCGCGCCACGGGCACGGAGCCCGGCGACTATCTCGTGGTCGGTCCCGACTGGAAAGGCGAAAAGCCGGCCGGGATCAAACAGGTCTTCCGATCGACGACGCCGTTCACACTCGCACTGATCCGCACCCAGCTCTTCAACCCCGGCGACATGTCAAATGTCGAAAAGGTCCAGGCCGGCTACAAGGCGCGCCCGCTTTCGGCCTTCCTCAAGCAGCCCGCCCCGGCGGCTGCGCCGACCATCGCCTTCGTTCCCGCCACCACGGCCGGGATCAAGGACAACTTCTTCGAGTATCTCGACGCGGCCCTGCAATTCATCCCCGAGACGGCGCGCGACACGGCGGTTCGTGCAAAACTTGCGAAGATCGGCATCGGTCCCGGCAAGACCTTCGCGTTCAAGGATCTCTCGCTCGAACACAAGGCCGCAATCCTGATCGCCATGAAGCAGGGCGACGACAAGGTCGACAAATGGCTGGCCAGCGGAAACAAGAACATCAACGGCTGGAATGTCGGCGCGTTCTTCGGCGACGAGGCCTTCTTCAACGGCGATTGGCTGATGCGGGCCGGCGCCGCCAAGGGCGGCCTTCTCGGCAACGATGCCGTCGAAGCCATGTACCCCTATACCCGGACGGATGCTGCCGGCGAGGCGCTCGACGGCAGCAAGCACAAATACACCATCACCTTCGCACCTGGCCAGTTGCCGCCAGTGAACGCGTTCTGGTCCGTGACGATGTATGACGGCAAGAGCCAGTTCCTGGTGAAGAACCCAATCAATCGCTACCTCATCAACTCTCCGATGCTTTCGGCGATGAAGAAGGACGCGGACGGCTCGCTGACGCTGTACCTCCAGAAGGACAGCCCCGGCGCCGACAAGGAAGCCAATTGGCTTCCGGCGCCGGATGACAAGATTTATCTCGTGATGCGCCTCTATTGGCCAAAGCCGACGCCGCCCTCGATCCTGCCGGCGGGCGCAGGGACATGGCAGCCGCCGGGAATCAAGCGGGTATCATGACGTAGAACGCATGCGCCGCGCCCGGCGCGGCGCACTGCCATCCGTATCCCTACGACCGACCGCCACAGCGGCGGCCATCGGCATCCTCAACGGATGCCGGGATGAAAAAGACGCAACCGCAGTGAGCAATGCGGTTGTGTGACCTTCTGAACGGACGAACTGCATCTTCATCGTTCTGACAAAGACGGGTATACGTCATGAAACTCCGCCAGAGTAAGCTTCCCGCAATTGCAGGCATCTTGGCCGCAACGCTCGCCGCCGGTGCAGGGTCAGCTATCGCCCAGGCGCCGATACCGCCGTCGCTCAGCACGCCGGACAAGGCCGAAACGCGTCTCGGCCCGCTCGAATTCAAGGACGGCGTGCCAAGCAAGGCCACGGCGGAGAAGCTCTACGACAACCTCGACTTCACCTACGCTTATCGTGCCTTCATGGACAACCTGCGGGGCGTCAGCATTCACGCGCTGCGCAAGGGCATGCACGACATCGGCGTGAAGGACAACGAGGTGCTCGTCTTCTCGCAGCTGATGGACGCCAAGTCGCTGTTCCTGACGGCCAACGCCGACACGATCTATGTCATGGGCTCGCTCGATCTGACAAAGGGCCCCGTGGTGATCGAGACGCCGCCCAAGTTTCTCGGCGCGGTGCAGGACGCCTGGTTCCGCTGGGTCGTCGACCTCGGAGTCCCTGGCCCCGATCGCGGAGAGGGCGGCAAGTACCTGATCGTGCCGCCGGACTACAAGGGTGAACTGCCGGAGGGCGGCTTCTTCATCTCTCGCGCGCGCACAAACACCATCGTGTGGTTCGGCCGGTCGTTCCTGGAGAACCACGGCGATCCCAAGCCGGTGGTCGAAGGCATCCGGAAATCGACCAAGGTCTACGCCTACGAACCGGGCGGCGTCGGCACTCCGGTCGCCGAGTTCCTGGCGGGCAAGGCCAGGCTCGGTCGGGTCACGCCTCCGCCGCCGACCGTGTTCCACGAAGGCAGCGGCAAGGTGATGAACACCATTCCGCCGAACGACTGGACATTTTACGAAATGCTCAACGAGATCGTGCAGCGGGAGCCGGCCACCTCGCTCGATCCGGAATTGATGGGACCGGTCGCCGCCATCGGCATTGTCAAAGGCAAGCCTTTCGCTCCCGACGCGCGCATGAAGAAGATCATGAGCGACGCGCTCGCGCTCGCCAACGCGACCTCCCGCACCCTGCTCATGAGTGCGCGCGATCCAAGCTGGYTCTACTATCCAAACTCGTCATGGCAGAACTATCTGTTCGAGACCGGCTACGAGTTCGAGACTCCCATTCCGTTGATCACGCCCGAGGGCGTCAAGCCCTTCCCGCCGACCGGCTATCGGACGATGGATGCGCGCGCGAACTTCTTCTACGGCGTGACCGGCATCACGCCCGGCATGGCGATGCGCCTGCCCGGCATCGGCTCGACCTATCTTTGGTCCATGCTGGATGCGAACAAGCAAAACCTCGACGGAGCCAAGACTTATACGGTGACACTGCCCAAGGGTATCCCGGAGGCGAACTTCTGGTCGTTCACCGTTTACGACAACATGACGCGGTCGATGCTGGACACGCCGCAGCGCTTCCCGCGCGCTGGCAGCCAAAGCTACCCGTCGCCGGCCGCAGAACCGAACGCCGACGGCTCGACAACTGTCTACTTCAGCCCGGCTCAGCCGGCCGGGGTGAAGCGCGGCAACTGGATCCAGACCATGCC
>NZ_JBFTZN010000371.1:0-4434 GCF_056406775.1 Allobosea sp. P1_A7 | reverse complement strand
GGTGGCGGCAATGGCGGTGGCCAGGGTGGCGGCAATGGCGGTGGCCAGGGTGGCGGCAATGGCGGCGGTCAMGGYGGTGGCAATGGCGGCAACCACGGTGGCCGGTAACCGCCAGTGTCTTCAGAGCATGTGAAACGAGACACGCCCCGAGTCACTCCGGGGCGTTTGCTGTCTGGCGGCTAACGGCCGGCTTGAGGATGGAACCCGTGTCGCGTTGCTGCGGTGAATCTCGCATTCCCGCCGTCGATCGATTCCCACTGGCGCGGATTGGCCTGCGCCACCCGGCTAAAGAAGACATAGCCTGTTTGCGACCAGAGCAGGATGCGCGATCTCTTGTTGTCCAGAACGAAATCTCCCGAATCGGTCACCACCGTCAGCACGGCATGGCCCTCCCCCTCGGGCGTTCCGACAACCGTCATCAGCAGCGCCGATGACGGCCAACCGCGCTGGATCAGCAGCTTGCGCTTCAGGAGCGCAAAATCTTCGCAATCGCCTYGACCATCCGCCGGTATGCTCCAGACATCTTCCTGACCATGATGCGCCAGGTCGGAGACCTCCTGAATGGTCGCATTCACATGCGCATTCACTTCCTGCAGCTCACCGTGGCGCTGGGGAGAAAGCGAGACGCTACGCACCACAGGCCCCGATCGTGCGCATTCCGCCGGATTCTTCGCGCAGAAGGTGAGGAACGCAGCTGGTGGCGAGGTGCGCCCCCGAGTCGCGGCCGCGATCTGCTCGGCATGGGCGTCATCCGGGCGGCCTCCGGTGATCAGCGCAACGCACATCGCTAGCGTTGCGACCACGGCACGTGTCGTCATGATCCGTCCTTCGCAAGCGTGCTGGGTAGCGGGGATGAAATCCGGGATGACCGCCTTTGATTAAGGAAGTGGGCAATTCTGTGATTCGCCGCCAGATTTCTTCCGCAATCCACAGAGCTTCGACGGCGCGACGCCCTTCATGCGGTGGCCGTCACGGCCCGCGCGTTCACCAGGAATGCAGGAGGAATACAGGCCTGGCCGACCGGTTTCGAGGGACGATCGCAACGCTGCCCTGCGCGCGAAAAACCGCCTCACCGCTTGAAGAGCGGATGCTCCACCTTGTCGCCAGGCTTGATGCCGAGCTTGGCGGCGATRCCGCCATTGATCTCAAGGACCGAGAGCACCGGCTCGCCTGAGGGTATCGTACGGGTCGAGAGCGGCTCGGTCTGCGCGGCGATACGCACGACGGTTCCATCAGCGCGGATAAACAGCATGTCGAGCGGGATGAAGGTATTCTGCATCCACATCGCGACCGGCTCGACCTGGCCGAAATCGAACAGCATGCCGCGGTCCGGCGGCAGGTAATTGCGGTGCATCAGGCCACGCGCTCGCTGATCGGGCGTGCGCATGACCTCGACCTGGAAGACATGGCGCTGCCCGCTGCCGACGATCGCAAGCGTTTCCAGCCCGGTCGCGGGAGCCGCCTGCTGCGCGAATGCCATGACGGGGGCAAGAGCCAGAAGCAGCAAGGCAAGGCAGGCTGCAGGGAATCGTCGGGCGGACCGCATCGTCTCTAAGCTCCATTGCATTCGTCGCCCGCACCGCTCCTGCACAGGCCGGATGGCGGATCTGAGACAGATACGAAAGATCGCAGCGAGGCGGTCAAGTTTTTCCTGCGTCCGCGAGAGCAAGTCGTCTTCCTTTCCTCGCTGCGTTGCGGCAGGTTCGCTGCCGCCATCTGGAGACCGTCATGATCACGTCGACCCTTCGCAGCCCGATGCGCCGCCTGCGCATAACGGCGGCCGCAGCCCTTATCCTCGTTCTGGCGCAGCCGTCCTGGGCAGCCGATTTCCAGATCGACAATATCCGCCTGGACCTTGGCGCGATCGTCGTCGCGATACCGAAGGTCGATGTGAAGGGCTCCAGCCTCGAGCGCGAAGCTTTTGTCTCGTTGTTCAATGGCAGCACCGGCGAGAGCGCGGTTGCCCGGACGGGCCGCCTCACCGCGTCGGAAATCAGTGCGCCCGAATTGACGGTCGAGCAGGTTCTCGGGCCGCAAAGGCAGGTCACGACGTACCGCGACATCCGCTTCAGTGAGATTCGCGACGGCAAGATCGGCCGCGGCTCGGCGGGAGGCGGAGCGATATCCGCGACCGGTGGGCCGACCGGCGCGATGAAGGGCGAGATCAAGCGCATCAGCTTCGAAGCGTTCGACATGCGCCATCTCGCACGCGTGCTGAGCGAGCGCGCCAAACCCGGCGTGGAAGAAGCCATGCAGCCGATCTTCGGCCGCTTCGAGCAGGACGGCTACGCGATCGATCTGGGCCAGCTCGGCAAGATCTCGCTCGGCAAGGCGACCAGCCGCGATTTCAAGATGCGCGTCGGAGACGAGCCGGTCGGAGAGCTCCTGTCGCGGATCATCGCGCAGGCAGAGGCCGACCAGAAGGCAGGGCTCAGCTCGAAGGCCGAGCGCGACCCTGCCCGGCTCGAGGCCGACAAGCGCATGGCGCTTTCCATGTTCTCGCTGTTCGATGCCATCGACTATGGCAGCGGCGAGGTTCGCGATATGGTGATGGCACTCTCCGTTCCGCCGAATCCGGGCGAAGCGCCGGTCGCCATGGACGTGAGAATCGCCAGGATGGCGTATGGCGAAGATGCGCCGGCCAGGTCCGGCTACGCCGTGGAAGGTTTCTCTTTCGCGGGTGCGGGCGCCAAGGCAGGGTTCGAGTCGCTCAGCTATTCCGGCTTTTCGCTCGCGCCCATGTTCAAGGGCCTGAAGGAGGTCCTGGCCAAGCCCGAAACCGAGATCGATTCGCTCGATTTCCGCAAACTGATCCCCAAACTCGGCACGATCCGGCTTGCCGGGCTCTCGGTCGATGTGCCGCAAACGGCAAAGCCGGGTCAGCCAGCGCAGGCCCCGATCCGCGTCGGGCTCGGTACCTTCGAGATTGCTGCCGCCGACCAGATCAACGGCATCCCCACCAAGCTTGCCTTGACGATCGACAAGCTCACCGCTCCGGTGAGCGAGGCAACCGGCAATCCCGCGGCCGCGGATCTGATTGCCATGGGCTACCGCGCCCTCGACCTCTCCGCGAAGCTCGACCTCGCCTGGGACCCCGCACGCAACGAGCTTGCGATCCGTACGCTCTCGCTCGGGAGCGGCGGCATGGCACAGTTCGAGGCCTCGGGTACCCTCGGTAACGTCACCAAGGACCTGTTCTCCAGCGATCTCGCGCTCGCACAGGTTGCGGCACTCGGCGCGACAGCCCGCAGCCTGGATGCCAGGCTGAAGAATCTCGGTCTGCTCGAGAAGTTCATCGAGAACGAGGCCCGCAAGAACAAGCGCAAGCCCGACGATCTGCGGCGCGAATATGCGATGATGGCCAGCCTCGGCCTTGCCGCGGTCCTCGGCCCGTCCGACGCGGCCAAGACCCTGACCGCGGCGGTCTCGCGCTTTGCGGCGAAGCCAGGCACGCTGACCGTCCAGGCCAATGCGAAGGCGACAGGGGGTCTCGGCCTCGCCGACGTCATCACGATCACCGATCCGACCGAGATCTTCGACAAGATCGACCTCAAGGCCAATGCCGAATAACTGGTCTGTCGAGCTTCTTCCCGAAGACGAGTCCTGGCGGCCCTCCGCGATCGCAGCGTGGTGGGCCGGGCTGCCACAGGGCCCGCGCAGTTTTCTGCGCCGGCGCTTCAACCCCGACAACCAGGCCCGGTTGTATCTGGCCAACCTGATCGCTCGGCACCCGGGGCAGATCGTTGTCGGACGCTACACCTATGGGCGGCCGAAGGTGCGCTTCGCCGGAAGCGGGGCGCGCCTGATCATCGGGCGCTACGGCTCGGTCGGAGACGGGGTCGAGATCCTGCTCGGCGGCAACCACCGCACGGAATGGGCGACGACCTACCCATTCCACGACTACCCACGGCTATGGCCCGAAGCGAAGCACCATCCCGGCAATCAGGTCTCGCGCGGCGACGTCGTCATCGGCCATGATGTCTGGCTCGGGTCGCAAGCGCTGATCCTCTCCGGAGTCCGCATCGGTCATGGCGCCGTCATCGGCGCCCGCGCCGTCGTCACGAAGGATGTTCCGCCCTATGGCGTCGTCGCCGGCAATCCGGCACGGCTGCTGCGGCACCGCCTGACGGAGGAGAAGATCGCGACCCTGCTGGCGAGCCAATGGTGGGCCTGGCCCGAGGCCGACATCAGACGACTGATCCCGGTCTTGATGTCCGACAGGATCGAGGATTTGCCTCCGAGAGCCGTTTCCTGATAGTTCGCCGTTCAGGATCRAAGGCTCCCCCTCCGATACGGCCTCCCTCCATTGCCGGACCGCCCCCATGCATGATTCTGCCAACGACAAGGCGCGGGTCTTCCGCAAGGCCTATCTCTCCGCAGTCGAGACCTCGCCGCTGACCGTGCTCGACGTCGGCTCGGCCATTGTCGACGGAC
>NZ_JBFTZN010000370.1:0-4479 GCF_056406775.1 Allobosea sp. P1_A7 | reverse complement strand
GGCTCGGGTCTGGCGGCGCCTCGCGCATAGGCCGTCCCTCGGTCAGCCAACCAGATGCGATCTTGCGCTTAACGTCGGCCCCATCAGCATGTTACAGGGGCGGCGTCGGTTGTCATGTCCCTTCGACGTCTTGTTCCTCTGCCGCTCTGTCGGCCTCATTTCCCGTCCTGCCGGAGCCTGCCTTTCATGAGTGATGCGGTCGTTACGCGCTTCGCGCCGTCTCCAACCGGATTCCTGCATATCGGCGGCGCGCGTACCGCGCTGTTCAACTGGCTCTATGCCCGTCGCCATGGCGGCAAGATGCTGCTGCGCATCGAGGACACCGACCGCGAACGCTCGACCGAGCCGGCCATCGCGGCGATTCTCGACGGCCTGTCCTGGCTTGGCCTCGATTGGGACGGCGAGACCGTCTACCAGTTCGCCCGTGCGGCCCGGCACCGCGAGGTCGCCGAGCAGATGCTCGCCGCCGGGAAGGCCTATTATTGCTATGCGACACCGCAGGAACTCGAGGAGATGCGCGAGAAGGCGCGCGCCGAGGGCCGTCCCATGCGCTATGACGGACGCTGGCGCGATCGCGATCCGGCAACCGCGCCGGCCGGCGTGAAGCCGGTCATCCGCCTGCGCGCGCCGCAGACCGGAGAGACGGTGGTCGAGGACGAGGTGCAGGGCCGCGTCGTCTGGCAGAACGAGAATCTCGACGACCTCGTGCTGCTGCGTTCCGACGGCAACCCGACCTATATGCTCGCTGTCGTCGTGGACGACCATGACATGGCCGTGACCCATGTCATCCGTGGCGACGACCATCTCACCAACGCCGCCCGCCAGACCCAGATCTACCAGGCGATGGGCTGGCGCGTGCCGAGCATGTCGCATATCCCGCTGATCCATGGGGCGGACGGCGCGAAGCTCTCCAAGCGCCATGGTGCGCTCGGTGTCGATGCCTATCGCTCCATGGGCTATCTGCCGGTGGCCCTGCGCAACTACCTCCTCCGGCTGGGCTGGAGCCATGGCGACCAGGAGATCTTCTCGACCGAAGAGATGGTCTCGCTGTTCAATCTTTCCTCGATCGGCCGTTCCCCGGCACGCTTCGACTACGCGAAGCTGGAGAGCCTGAACGGGCTCTACATGCGCCAGTCCGATGATCGTGACCTGCTTGATGCACTGAAGAGCATCTTGCCGGAAATCGGCCCCGCGCACGGCCTCGGCCCCGAGCTCGATCCGGCTCTCGAAGCCAAGCTTCTTGCTGCGATGCCGGGATTGAAGGAGCGAGCCAAGACGCTGATCGAGCTGCTCGACAGCGCCTCCTATCTTTTTTCCAAGCGTCCGCTCGCACTCGATCAGAAGGCGGCGACGCTGCTGGACGAGGGCGCCCGCCAGCGCATGCCCAGCCTGGCAGAGAAGCTTGCCGCGGTGAACGACTGGACACCGGCTCCGCTCGAGGCCGCGGTCCGGGCCTTCGCCGAAGAACATGCCCTCAAGCTCGGACAGGTGGCGCAGCCGCTGCGGGCCGCACTCACCGGACGGAGCCAGTCGCCCGGCCTGTTCGATGTGATGGCGGTGCTCGGCCGCGAGGAAACGCTCGCTCGTCTCAGCGATCAAACGTGATCAAAGGCGGGGCAGCCCCGCCTTTGTGATTGGTTGAACCCCAAGGGCAAATGGGCTAGTGACGCCCCATATGCCGAGGGTGTCCGAAGCGGCGCCCCGGTATGAATATTGCTTTAATATCAGTCGGATGTACCTTCCTTTGCCTGCAATCCCGTCACATGGCCGTTACGCAGAGCCACTCGGATGATGATTGCCGTTCCGGCACCCATTCGTGCCGGCTCGGATGGAACGAAGATTGATCAGCAGCGAGCCTGAAAGGATCGGTATCGATGAGCGGAACCAACAGCCAGCTGAGTGTGGACGGCAAGACCGTCGACCTGACGGTCAAGACCGGATCGATCGGCCCATCMGTCATCGACATCAGCAAGCTCTACGCACAAACCGGGATGTTCACCTATGACCCCGGCTTCACCTCGACCGCGAGCTGCGAGTCGGAGATCACCTATATCGATGGCGACGAGGGCGTTCTGCTCCATCGCGGCTATCCAATCGAGCAGCTTGCCGAGCATGGCGACTTTCTCGAGACCTGCTATCTCTTGCTTTACGGAGACCTGCCGACCGCGGCGCAGAAGGCGGATTTCGACTACCGCGTGACGCGCCACACCATGGTGCACGAGCAGATGGCCCGCTTCTTCCAGGGCTTCCGACGCGATGCGCATCCGATGGCGGTGCTGGTGGCCTCGGTCGGCGCGATGTCGGCCTTCTATCACGACTCGACYGACATCTCGGACCCGCAGCAGCGCATGATCGCGTCGATGCGGATGATCGCCAAGCTGCCGACGCTGGCTGCGATGGCCTTCAAGTACACGATCGGCCAGCCCTTCGTGTATCCGCTGAACTCGCTGGACTACACCTCGAATTTCCTGCGCATGTGCTTCGCGGTGCCGGCGGAGGAGTACAAGGTCAATCCGGTCCTGTCGCGCGCGCTTGACCGCATCTTCATCCTGCACGCCGACCACGAGCAGAACGCCTCGACCTCGACCGTGCGTCTTGCCGGTTCCTCGGGCGCCAATCCCTTCGCCTGCATCGCAGCCGGCATCGCCTGCCTCTGGGGCCCTGCGCATGGCGGCGCCAACGAGGCGGCCCTCAAGATGCTCGAGGAGATCGGGTCGGTCGACAACATCCCGAAATACATCGCCAAGGCGAAGGACAAGAATGATCCGTTCCGCCTGATGGGCTTCGGGCACCGCGTCTACAAGAACTACGACCCGCGCGCCAAGATCATGCAGAAGACGACGCATGAGGTGCTGAACGAGCTCGGCATCAAGGACGATCCGCTCCTCGATGTCGCGATCGAACTCGAGCGCATCGCGCTCAGCGACAGCTACTTCATCGAGAAGAAGCTCTATCCGAACATCGATTTCTATTCGGGCATCACCTTGAAGGCGATGGGCTTCCCGACCTCGATGTTCACCGCGCTCTTCGCACTCGCCCGCACCGTCGGCTGGATCGCGCAGTGGAAGGAAATGATCGAGGATCCGTCCCAGCGGATCGGCCGCCCGCGCCAGCTCTATACCGGCTCGCCGAAGCGCGATTACACGCCGATCGGCCGTCGCTGAGAACAATCTGACACAGTCTTTATGACGCAGGTCGAACCCCACCGGATTAAACAATCCGGTGGGGTTTATCATATGGTGCGCTGCCATAACCTCGCGTTTCGCAGAGCAATGACGGGAAACGCCAGATGGACCGCCTCACGACACCGAACCGCCGCGCCTTCATCGCTGGGGCCGGGGCATCSGCCCTCGTAGCCGGCAGCGGGCCCGCGCGGGCTCAGAACTTCCCGACCCGGCCGATCATGCTTGTCGTGCCGTTCGCAGCCGGCGGCTCGACGGATATCGTTGCCCGCCTCGTCGGGGCAAAGATGGCGGATTCGCTCGGCCAGCAAGTGGTGATCGAGAACCGCGCCGGCGCAGGCGGCAATGTCGGCTCGACCGCGGTCGCTCGCGCCGCACCCGACGGTTACACGGTGCTGATGGGCACGATCTCGACCCATGCCCTCAATCCCGCGATCCTCAAGGTGGTGACGTTCGATCCGGTCAAGGATTTCACGCCGATCTCCCTGCTGGCCGTGGTGCCCAACGTCATGGTCGTGCACCCGAGCTTTCCGGCCAAGACGGTCCAGGAGGTCGTCAAGGTCCTGAAGGACAATCCCGGCAAATACTCCTACGCCTCATCGGGAGTGGGTACGCCGCTGCATCTTTCGGGCGAGCTGTTCAAGTCGCTGGGCGGCGTGAGCATGAACCATGTGCCCTATCGCGGCGCTGGCCCGGCTCTGAACGATGTCGTGGCTGGCGCCGTGCCGATCATGTTCGACAACCTGCCCTCCTCCGCGCAGTTCATTCGCAGCGGCCAGCTCCGCGCGATCGGCGTTACCACGAAGGAGCGCGTGCCCTCATTCCCGGAGATACCGACCATCGCCGAAGGCGGTCTTGCCGGCTATGAAACCTATACGTGGAACGCGCTGTTTGGCCCGGCGAATATGCCAAGGGCAGTCGTTGAGCGCCTGAACGCCGAAGCCAACAAGGCCCTGACAGACCCCAATGTGAAGCAGCGCCTGAACGATGTCAGTGCCGTCATCGTCGGCTCGACACCGGAGGCGCTGGGCGAACACGTCAAAGTCGAATTCGCGAAATGGGGGCCCATCGCCAAGGCATCCGGTGCGGCGCTTGAATGAGCGCTGCACCGCGCTGATCAAGCTGCCAGCAGTCCCAGGGCGGCATTGACCGCGTTCTCGGCCGGGCTCGCCCCGGCCGATTTCATGATGCGCTCGACATCTGCGAAACCCGCAAGCTGGGCCTCGCGCGCAGGCCCCTCGCTGAGGACCGCCAGCACAGCTGCGCTGAGCGCTTCGGGCGAGGCCTCGTCCTGGAT
>NZ_JBFTZN010000369.1:0-4496 GCF_056406775.1 Allobosea sp. P1_A7 | reverse complement strand
TCGCCACGATCATCGGGATGACCGCGACGATCAAGGATTCATCCAAGGAAATCCTCTCGTTCATCGCCATTTCTGCGGCAATCCTGGCAACGATGTTCACCACCTATATCTGCCTGATCTATGCCGAGAAGCTCACGCAAAGAATCGGCCCGATGGGGATCGACGCGATCACGCGCATTGTCGGGTTCTTTGTTTCCGCGATCGGGGGCGGCCTGATTTTCGACGGCGTGGTCGAAGCTCTGGAAATGCATGGCATGACCACTTTGCACTGAGCGACGTCTCCGTCCGGGAAGCGTGCCTGCGAAAAATGGAGGGGCAAAATCTGTTATTGGGCAGGGCGGCTTTTGCCCGCGCTGCGAGGGCAGGCTCGGAACAGGCCGCGGCCGGCTTCAAGCGGGCGCCAGCTTCGGCAGGCGGCGGCGGACATGGGCGGCGAGACCGGCGATGTCGGGCGCGGCGTTAAGCCGGCGCAGCCCTGGCTCGCGCTCCGCGCTTTCGAGCGGCCGTCTGATGGGCGTCTCAAGCCTGCCGCGCATCGAGTGCGTCGCGTAGTCCATCTCCGATGAAGTTGAAGGAGGTCACGGCGAGCGTGATCGCGGCGCCGGGGATGATTGCCAGCCAGGGTGCGCTGGTCAGGTAGCTCTGCGCGCTTTCGAGCATGTTGCCCCAGCTCGGCGTCGGCGGCTGGATGCCGAAGCCGAGGAACGAGATGTAGCTTTCGGCCAGGATCGCGTGCGCAACATTGAGCGTGGCCGCAACCACGATCGGCGCGACCGCATTGGGCAGCAGGACGCGGAACATGGTGCGCTTGCTGCTGGCCCCGAAGGAGACCGAGGCCTGTACGAATTCCCTCGTCTTGAGCGAGCGGATCTGCGCCTCGACGACGCGGGCGACCTCCATCCAGGAGGTCATCGCGATCAGCAGCACGATCGAGGGCACGGAGGGCTGGATCAGCGCCGAGACCGCCAGCAGCAGGAAGATCGAGGGGAAGCACAGCATCGCGTCGACAAAGCGCATCAGCGCGGCGCCCAGGGCCCCCTCGTAGAAGCCCGCGACCAGCCCGACCACGACGCCGATCGCCATCGCGATCGCCATGGCGGAAAAGCCGACGGCGAGGGAGATGCGGCCCGCCATCAGGAGCCGCGCGAGGATGTCGCGCCCGAGCGGGTCGGTGCCGAGCACATGCGGGCCCGAGAAGGGCGCCGCGAAGCGGGAGCGGATGTCGATGAAGGTGTCGGTATAGGGCAGCAGCCACGGCCCGACGATGCAGGCGAGCGTCAGCAGGGTGATGGTCGCAGCCCCGAAGACCGCAAGCCTGTGGCGCCGGAAGCGCCGCATGCCCGGGCTGTTCCAGAAGCCCGGGGCGGGCGCAAGCATCGGTTCGGCCATGCTCATGAAGGGCGCCTCTCGCTCATCGGTGACATCCGGCTCATCAGTGGCTTCCGGCGATGCGCGGATCGGCGACGCCGTAGAGCAGGTCGGCGATCAGGCTGCCGAGCAGCACCAGCATGGCGGAGAACATCAGGATGCCCATCACCACGGGATAGTCGCGGTAGCTGATCGAATCGAGGAAGAGCCGGCCCATGCCCGGCCAGGTGAAGACGGTCTCAGTGACGAGCGCGCCCGACAGCAGCGTCGGCACATGCAGTCCGGTGATGGTGATCATCGGCAGCAGCGCGTTGCGCAGCACATGCCGCAGCAGGATGGTCCGCTCCGGCACGCCCTTGGCGCGGGCGGTGCGCACGTAATCCTGGTTGATCACGTCGAGCATCGAGGAGCGCATGTAGCGGCTCCAGACTGCCGTCGAGACCAGCGCCAGCACGATGCAGGGGCCGATCAGGTGATGCAGCTGGTTCAGGAAGGAGCCGTCGCCCACCGTGTAGCGGTTGCCGGCGGGCAGCCAGCCGAGGCCGACCGAGAAGACATAGATGATGACGAGCCCGAACCAGAAGGTCGGGATCGAGAGCGCGATCATCGCGCCGATCGTCGCCAGCGAGTCGAAGATCGAATAGCGCTTGATCGCGCCGAGGATGCCGACCCAGGCGCCGAGCAGCATGGCGAGCAGCGTCGAGGTCAGCATCAGCTCCAGCGTCGCCCCGATATGGGAGGCGATGACGTGCAGCACCGGCTGCTGGTCGCGATAGGAGCGGCCCCAGTCGCCGCTCAGCATGCGCCAGAGCCATTCCGCATATTGCACGGGGAGGGGTCGATTCAGGCCGAGCTGTTCCGCGATGCGGTCGAGATCGGCCTGGGTCATGTCGCCACCGGCGGCGAATTGCGAGAGCGGCCCGCCTGGCGCCAGGTGCAGGATGGCGAAGCCGATCACCGAGACGATGAGCAGCAACAGCAGCGACTGGCCGAGGCGGCGCAGGAGGAATCCGATCATGGCGCCGTTCTCCCGGCCGCTCCGCGCTTCATGTCACTTCGCCCGTTCAATCACTTCACCCGGTGCCAATCACTTCGCTCGGTGCCAATCACTTGGCCCAGTACCAGCTGCCCATGTTCCAGGCGTTCTGGCGCTGGTTGATATTGGGGCGATAGCCGATCAGGCCTTCCTTCACGCCCTCGATCGGCGCGTATTGGAAGATCGGCAGGATCGGCAGCTCCTCGCGGACGATCTCCTGCAGCCTGAAATAGATCGCCTTGCGCTTCTCCTGATCGAAGGTTTCCTGGCCTTCCTTCATCAGCGCATCGGCCTCGGCATTTTCCCACTGCATGTAGTTGCCGCCGCTGCCACCCTTCACCGGAATCGCATCGGAGGCGAAGCGCGAGGCCGGGTCGGGGTCGACGCCGGTGCGGAAGGTCGTACCGACCAGCAGCGACTCGAATTTGGAGCGCACGTAGAACTCGCCCCAGATCACCGCTGCCGGCATGTTGTTGATCGTCATCTTGGCGCCGACCTGCTGCCAATCCTGCTGGATCAGCTGCTGGCATTGCTCGCGCAGCTGGTTGCCGGTCGTCGTCGAGACCGCAAACTCGAGCGGCACGCCGTTCTTCATTCGCGTGCCCGAGCCGGAACGTTTCCAGCCGGCATCGTCGAGCAGCTTGTTGGCCCGGGCAAGATCGCGCTGCTGGACGGGGAGGGCGGGGTTGAACGCCCAGGATTCGCGCGGCGCGAAGGATTCCGTCGGCTTCRGCACGCCATAATAGATCGCGTCGATGATCGCCTGCTTGTCCATCGCCGCATGGAGCGCGTGCCGCACGGCCTTCTCGGCAAAGACCTTGTTGCCGAGATTCGGCATGATGATCTCGAGATTGCCGCTCGGCGCGACCGCGACCTTGCGGCCGGGAAGCTTGATCGCCTCCTGGTAGAAATTCGCGGGAATGCCCGAGATGATGACCAGGTCGACCTGGCCGGTGCGGAACTGGGCATAGAGCGCCGTCAGGTCCGGGATGTATTTGAGAACCGCCTTCTCGAGATAAGGGCCGTCGCCGTGATAGCTCTCATTGGCGACGAGCGTGATGTTGTCGCCGGGCTGTCGCGTGCCCCAGCGGAACGGGCCGGTGCCGACGGGAGCATTGTTGAACGGCGCCGTATTCGGGTCCGCCGCCTTGCCCAGGATGTGCTTGGGAACGATATGCGTGTTCGCCAGCATCGCGAGATAGGGGGCGTAGGCCTTCTCCATCCGCCACGAGATCTCGTGCGGGCCCTTGACCACGATATCCCTGACGAAGGCATGGCCGACGCGCGTGCGCGCCTTGAAGCCGGCGGTGTTGATCAGTTCCAGCGAGTATTTGACGTCCTCGGCGGTGAAGGCCGTGCCGTCATGCCATTTCACGTTGTCGCGGAGCTTCACGGTCCAGGCGAGGCCGCCTTCCGAGATGCCGCCATTCGCCTCGCTCGGCACCGCGAGAGCGAGATCCGGGCGCAGCGTGCCATCGGGCTCGGCGACCCAGAGCGAGTTGAAAACGCTGGTCCAGACGACTTCGTCGACCTCGACGCCCGGCATCAGCGGGTTGAAGGAAACCGGTTCCTGCGAGAGCCCGACCACGACGACGCCGGTCGGCTTGGCCGGCGGCGGGGCGGTGGGCTTAGTCGCCGTCTGAGCTCGTGCGGCAAAGCCGAAACTCGCGGCAAGCGCGCCGGCGCCGAGGCCGAAGAGATCGCGCCGGTTCAGGTTCCAGTTCGAAAACCGCCGTGGATCGTGACTGTCTCGCATCGTGCTTCCCCTCTCCCAAGGCAACCGCTTTCAGCGAATGCGCTGAAAGGCATCATCATAATAATGAACACAAGCGGCAACCCATTTTCATAATGGGCGTCATTCGGCTAAAAATCTTCATCATATGATATCGTGCGTCAAGGTCTGAGGGCGCTCCGGTCTGTGGAATTTGGCCGGTATTACAAGCAATGCGTTGTATTTAAAGGGTAATTTTATAAATCATCGGAATTTCATCAAAATAGTTGCGCGGGCATTTTCATCATCATATCGTTTGCGGGCCTTCAATCGCTTCCCTGGGACCCCATGCCGGATACAGTGCTGCCCGCCGAGAACGCC
>NZ_JBFTZN010000368.1:0-4528 GCF_056406775.1 Allobosea sp. P1_A7 | reverse complement strand
GCCGACGGTAGCTTCCAAGTGCCGATCTTCGCTCTGGGATCCCTCGGCGCGAATGCTGGCGGCTGGTTGAGCCAGGATCTGTACCCCCGCAAACTCGCCGATGTGAACCATGACGGCCGGGCCGATATCGTCGCCTTTGGGCCTGGCGGGGTTCAGGTCGCGCTCGCGAATGTTGACGGCACCTTCCAGGCGCCCACCTTCGAACTGCACGCCTTCACGACGCTTGACGGTAACTGGACGTCCGGTAACGCGCTCCCGCGCGAGCTGGCCGATGTGAACGGCGACGGCTTCGCCGACATCGTTGGTTTTGGACCTGATGGCGTCCAGATTGCATTCGGGCAAGATACGACCGGGGCAGCGCTCGTCATCCGCGACAATCCCGAGACCGCGGGGCTGGATACCAACTACCTCCGCTATACCGGCGAGGATCACGTCGTGCTGGGGGGCACGGCCGGAAACGACATCATCATCTCGAGCGATGGCGATGATACGCTCTGGGGCGATGCCGGCAATGACCGCCTCGATGGCGGCGCCGGYAACGACCAGCTGCGCGGCGGCGCCGGCGACGACATCATCACGGATACCGGTGGTGACGACAACATCCAGGGCGGTGACGGCAACGACGTCCTGCATGGCGGCAACGGCGTCAACCTGATCATCGGCGGCTTCGGCAACGACTTCATCGTCACCGGCGAGGACGCATCGGAGGCCATTGGCGGCCAGGGGAACGACTTCATCCTCGGCAGCAAGGCCAATGAACAGGATATGGGCAACGAGGGCGACGACTGGATCGAGAAGGGCACTTCCGACGGCGCCCCTGGCGACAATTTCGACCCGCTCGGCAACGACACCGTGATCGGCAACGACGTCTTCATCGGCGACGGCGAGAACGACAAGTTCAACGGCGAAGGCGGCGACGACATCATGGCCGGCAAGACCGGCTTCGGCGACCGCTATATCGGCGGCTCCGGCTACGACTGGGCGATTTACAAGCCCAACACCACCGGCGTCTATATCGACATCTCCGATCGCTTCTTCGATCAGCCGCCGGTTCCCGGCGGGTCGACCTCGCTCAGCCGCTTCGACTTCGTCGAAGGCCTCTCCGGTTCGGATTTCGGCGATGTTCTCAACGGTGATGACTCCACTGCCGCCACCCTTCCCACCGCCGGTGCCACGGGCAGCGTGCTGACCAATATCGATCTGATCGCGGGCTTGCGGGATCTGCTTCCGGACGCCACGGCAACCTTCTTTGATGGTGGCAACATCATCCTCGGCGGCAAGGGCAGCGACATCATCCAGGGCCGCGGTGGCAACGATATCATCGACGGTGACCGCTACCTGAACGTGCGCATCAGCGTGCGGGAGAACAACGATGGCACGGGCCCCGAGATCGCCTCGTTCGACAGCATGGAGCCGATGGTCCCGTTCATGCTGAACGGCACCTATAATCCCGGCCAGCTTGTCATCGTTCGGGAGATCCTGACCTCGGATACTGCCGATTTCGACACGGCCAAGTTCTCCGGCCTGCGGGCGAACTACACGATCACGACCAACCCTGACGGTTCCGTGACGGTCACGGGGACGGACGGGTCGGACACGCTTCGCAACATCGAGCGGCTGGAGTTCGCCGATCAGTCAATCGTGCTCCCCGGCGGCGACAATAATCTACCGCAAGGGGCGCCCACGATCGTCGACGGGAATGGCGGGATCGTGCAGGTTGGCGATGTCCTGACGGTCAATCTGCTCGGCCTGACCGATGCCGACAATCCGGGCGGGACCGTGCCGGCATCCCCCGTTTCCTATTTCTGGCAGGTCGATGACGGAACCGGGACCTTCGATGACATCCTGACCTTCGGCGCAGGCGAAGTGGAGCGCGCGCACGGTCCGAGCTTCACGGTTACGGACGCGGAGAGCGGTTTGGCCCTGCGATTGCGCGTTGTCTACCAGGATGCGAACGGCGTGCTCGAAGAGGTGTTTTCCGCACCGACTGCGGCTGTCGTTGCACCGACGATCATCACCGGAACGGCTGCCGCCGACACGCTCCTGGGCACGCCGGGACCCGACATCATCAGTGCTGGTGCCGGCAATGACACGATCACAATCGCATCCACCGAAGGACGCGACATCATCGATGGCGGTGCCGACACCGACACCCTCCAGGTCCTGGGAGATGCGAGCACGGAATCCTTCCAGATCTATGCGGCAGCCGATGCGATTACGGCAGGGTTCGTTATCGATGCAGCGACGGAAATCGCGATCGTCCGCAACGGCGCGCTGCTCGCGCAGCTCGCCAATATCGAGGAAATCGTCATCACCGGCGGCGGTGGCGGCGATACCTTCCAGATCATCGGCGATTTCGCGCCGACCTCGCTGCTGACGAGCACCATCACGATCGATGGATCTGACGGCAACGACACGGTCGATATCTCGTCGCTGGAATCGGCGCACCGCATCGTCTTCAAGTCGATGGGCGGACAGGACACGATCGTGGGCACGCTGCGGCCACAGGATGTCATCGAGCTGGCGCCCGGTTCGACGCTTACACACCAACCGGACGCCGGGGACGACAATGTCGTCGGAGGGGCAGGTGATGATGTCTTTGTGGCGGCAGCGGGCGACGGCAATGACGTCTACTTCGGCGACGGCGAAAATGGCGGGGTCGGCATCGACACGCTCGACCTGTCCGCAATCATGGCGAACCTGACGGTCAATCTCGGCAATGGCCCGCTCGGAAGCGGCAGCGCGGTGAGCAGCGAGAGCGGCAGCGACACGCTGTGGAGCATCGAGAACGTCGCGACTGGCTCGGGCAACGACACGATCACGGCCAGTGCGGCGGTGAACGTGATGGAGGGCGGGGCAGGCAACGACACCTTCCGCTTCCTGAGCAAGGAAGCGGCGGATGGCGACACCATCCTCGACTTCCAGCCTGGCGATAAGCTCGACCTGTCCGGCATCGACGCCAATGCAACGCTCGCCGGCGACCAGAGCTTCACCTTGACCAGCGGCCCGGCCTTCACCGCCACCGCCCAGCTGGCGGTCTCCCACGAGACCCGGGCCGACGGCGACTACACCGTGGTCAAGGGCAATGTTGACGGCGATGCCGATGCCGACTTCCAGCTCAACCTGAAGGGCAACCACACCCTGACCGGCAGCAACTTCACGCTGTAACGGCCGGACCTTCCGGCCGGCGGGCCCGTGTCCGCCGGCCCTCACCGCCTTCGTGCAGGCCAGAATCTGACAGGTGGCGATCATGGCACCTTCTCAGAAATTGCCCCCCACCCGCCGCGATACGGCCAGGCTGACTCAGAGGTACTTCCCAACCTTCATTTTAATGCTCCTGGTCTTCGGCCTCATCAATGTGCTGGCGCAGACCGGTTCGTTCTACATGCTCCAGCTCTGCGACCGGGCACTGACCTCGGCCAGCAGCCGGAAGCTGGCCGCGCTCTCGGCTCTCGCGATCGGTCTCTATCTGCTCTGGCACGCCGCCTTTGGTCCGGGAGGCAGGTTGTGAGGGACATCTCAATCGCAGTTCTCGACGATCATCCGCTTCTGATGGAGGGGATCGCGACGCTGCTGAAGCGACGAGGGGGCTTCGCGCTTGTGGCGACAGGATCCTCGGCAGAACACATCATCTCTATCGCCGAGAATCATCAGCCTGACGCCATGATCGTCGATCTGACATGCCTGGTGACGTGTTTCAGGCGGTGGCCGAGGCCTCCAGGGCGGTTCCCGCCATGAAGATTGTCATTTTCACAGCGTCGAGCATAACGGACGACGCTCTTCAGGCGCTTGCTGTCGGTGCCAGCTGCTATGTCCTGAAAGACGGTCCGGCCGAAGAGCTTTTCGAGGCGATCGCGACTGCGCGACGAGGCGAGACCTATCTGACGCCATCGATCGCCGCCAGCGTGCTCGGGGCTCTACCGCACAAACCTCTCGAAAAGCGAGCCAAGGAAAGCATCCGGCTCAGCGTTCGGGAGGATCAAATCATCCGACTGCTTCTGAGCGGCAAGCAGAACCGCGAAATCGCTAGTGCCCTTTCACTCAGTGAGAAGACGATCAAGCGATACATGACCGACCTGATGGCCAAGCTGAACGTCCGTAATCGTCTTGAGGCGGTCCTTGCGGCTCAAAAGCTGGATCCAACCACCCAAGCGCCACCACCTGATGGGCGCCGACCGCAACGGTGAGGTTGCGCTCGTCTCACCGGTTGGGCGTGGGCGTCAGGGGAAGGGCGCGCTGCGGCGGCGCAATCCGCCCTTCGGCGGGTCCTATTTCGCTGGTCTGCCTGCAGGCCGCATCGCCGAGGCCGAGACCGCCCTCGCTGGTGCTCGGAGTGATTTGGAAGCTCGGCGACGTTCTGTGGATGCCGAGATCTGAGCGCTAGTGGATTGATCGGGACGGAAGAGTCCTGTTGGGGATTCCGGCCGCTGATGCGGTGTGCGACATTGCGGGATGCGTACCGGTATCAGGATCGAAGTCACGGCTTCGGAAAAGGGTCGGCTTGAAGCGATCGTTGCGGCGCGGAGTT
>NZ_JBFTZN010000367.1:0-4649 GCF_056406775.1 Allobosea sp. P1_A7 | reverse complement strand
GTTAGGGTGCTGCTTCGAGATCAGGGAAGCGCGCCGCCATGACCGACTGGACCGCGGAGAGTGAAGCGGCGTTCGACGCCTATGTCGAGGCCTTGATTGAGGTGATCGGCCACGCCGACCGAGCTGAGCCGCTGAAGGATTACAGCCTCGGACTGCTGATGCCGCTGGAGCGCAAGAGCGTGGAGCCGTTGGCGGCCGTCACGGCGCCGTCGCGGGTGGCGGCCAAGCATCAGTCTCTGCTGCATTTTGTGGGCCAGGCGCCGTGGTCGGACGCGGCCTTGCTGGCGCGGGTTCGCGACTGGGTCCTTCCCAAGATCGAGCAGCATGGACCGATCCGGGCGTGGATCGTCGACGACACGGGCTTTCCCAAGAAGGGCAAGCACTCGGTGGGCGTCGCGCGCCAGTATTGCGGCCAGTTGGGCAAGCAGGACAATTGTCAGGTTGCMGTGAGCCTATCGATCGCAAATGACGCAGCCTCGCTTCCGATCGCCTACCGTTTGTATCTCCCGCAGAGCTGGGCGGAGGATCCGGAACAGCGCAAGAASGCCAAGATCCCCGCAGAGATCACRTTCCAGACGAAGCCGCAGATSGCGCTTGATCAGATCAAGACCGCCAAGGCCGAGGGCGTAGCGCCCGGCGTGGTTCTGGCCGACGCCGGATATGGCGCYGAYGGCGGTTTCCGCGCGGGCCTGTCCGAGCTTGATCTGACCTATGTGGTGGGCGTTCAGCCCACSCTCAGCGTCTGGCGTCCAGGCGAGAGTCCGCTGCCGCCCAAGCCTTGGAGCGGAAGAGGCCGGCCGCCGTCTCGRSTMGGCCGAWCCGACMRTCAYAAGCCGATCTCGRCCAAGGCCCTGGCCGAGGAGCTCGACGCCGAGRCSTGGCGCACAATCGCCTGGCGCGAAGGAACCAACACTGAGCTCGGTTCCCGCTTGTGGCTGCCGGATCAAAACTCCTCAGAAGCGGGCTCTCCCGCAGCTTAGGTGCAGCTCATGCCATGATCCTGGCGCGGAGCAGGTCGAGATGCGCGCGCCCGTACATGGAGCGCTTGATCAGCTTGAGCTTGTTGATCTTGCCCTCGACCGGACCGGTGCTCCACCGCATGGTCAAAGCGGCGCGCACGGCGTCGATATCGCGCCTGAGCCCGCGAGCGAAGGAAGCGAGAGGACTGTCGAGCGCGGCGGCGAGCCAACGGTCGAGGGCATCGACATCGCGATCGACCAGCATCGCATGGAAGCGCCGAGCAAGGTCAGCTGTCGCGGCCAGCGATGGCGAGGCCGCGCGCAGTGCGTCCACGAAGGCCCGTTCGTCGCGGGACAACCTCTCGTCAGGCGCCGTCAGCAAGCGTGCCGCCACCCGCGACGACGGCGGTTTCCGGCGTGGGCGCCGCGAACCTGCCGGCGCGGCGGATGCGGGTACGGCATCGCGCAGTCTGATCTTCACCCATCGCCTGAAGTTGCGGGCGTGACCCAGGTAGCCGCGCTCACACACCTCCCTATAAAGCTGGGTTGCATTGCGACAGCCCTCGTCCCAACGCTGACGAAGATAGTCTGAGAAGGCATCCGCGGGATGAGCGCTCGCTTTCCGACGCTGCCAGGATCCCGGCCGTTTGTCGTCAAGCCACTTGCGCACCGTCTTGCGGTCATGCCCGGTCTCCCGCCGGATCGCTGTCAGGCTCCACCCTCTTTGCCGCAGGGCGACGACGCTGTCGTACATTGCCTGGCGGGCCGCCCGGCCATCCCGCCGCTGGCGAGAAGCCTTCGGCATGCCGAAAGCCTCAGGCAACTGAACGAGACGTCCTGACGTTCCCCCGTCGCGATCGGCGGCGAGCGAGGCGCCGACCTCGCGAACAAGGCGATGCCGCTTTTCGACGGCATCGAGCAGTGCGTCCGAGCAGTTGCGCAGCATGTGCCAGCGGTCGGCGACCTGGCGCGCGCCGGGCGCGCCTTGGCGAGCGCCTTGCGCATAGGCGCCGGCACGGTCGCGCGCGATGATCTCGGTGCCGGGATGTGTCGCCAGCCAGTCCGCGAGCGTCGCGCTGTCGCGATCGGGCAGAAGGTCGACGACGCGGTTGGTCTCGAGGTCGACGAGCACCGTCCCGTAGCGCTGGCCGCGTCGCCAGGCCCAGTCGTCGACACCCAGAATCCGCGGTGCCCGGTCCAGGGACGAGGGACGGCTCCGCACCATCCTGAGCATGGTGTCCGCGCTGGCGCGCATGCCCAGCCTTTCGACGAGGCGCGCGCCGGCTTCGCCCCCCAGCGCCAGCCCAACACTGCGCTGGATCTCGCGCAGCCGAAGCGTGCCGCGCGCATGCGGCCTGACCGCGTCTTCCGCACGCTCCGCAAAGGTGCGCCGGGCGCAGCGGCGATTGCCACAGCGAAGGCGGCGGGCCTGAAAGCAGAGTGTCACGGAGCGCCCTTGCCAAGGCAGGTCCGCGATGCGGCGCTCGTCATGGCTATGCGTGCGTGCCGACAGGCTTCGACAGGTTGGGCAGCGGGACGCGAGACGTCGAGTTCGGCAGACAATGCTGACGCCTGCGGCATGCGGCAGGACCCGCTCCACGACAAAATGCTGCGGGATGAATGGCAATATCCTCTTGGACATGGGGCGATAGCTCCTGAACCCTGGAGCCTTTGGGAATTCCAAATGGTTGCACCAAAACTGCGGGAGAGCCCACTTCTGGGGAAAATTCAGGCGGCATTGACACCGCTTCRCCGCCGTGCGGCTGCGGCCGGCCTCCCGGGACTACAATCGGCCCGAGGCTCATGCCGAAGAGTGGCTCCTGATCGAGTGGCMTGAGGGCGAGGCCGAGCCGAGCAAGTACTGGCTCTCCACCTTGCCGGTCGACGCGACGATCACCCAGCTGGTCGACACCGCCAAGCTGCGCTGGCGGATCGAGCGAGACTATCAGGAGCTCAAGCAGGAGCTGGGCCTGGGCCACTACGAAGGCCGAGGGTGGCGGGGCTTCCACCACCACGCCAGTCTCTGTATCGTCGCCTACGGCTTCCTGGTCTCTCTGAGGGAGACGATTCCCCCCTCAGCTCCAGCTCGCGCCCAAGGCCGCCAAACACCTGGCCTTCCCGAAAGTCATCGACCGCGCGGATCCTCCGGTCCGACCCGAGCGGCATGTTCCGACCTCGATCCCGACCCTCAGGCGACGCCTGACCGTGGCCCTGGCCAACCGCCTGCAACGATGTCCGTGCTGCACAAGGCCCAGCCACAAGGCGATGAGCTACGGCCGGATGAAGACCGCCGAGCCAGTGCTGGCGGCTGAGGTTGAGAGCTGGCTGGCCCGGCGGGCGAGATCGACGCGGCCGAAGATCATGCGCACGGTCTGGAGTGGCGCGGCGACGAGATGCCGGGCTGGATGGCTGACAAGCAGTGTCGGCTGGAGGCGATCCGCGCCGCCAAGGCCGCCCTCGAAGCGGAAGCCGCCGAGCCGCCAGACCCGGACGACGAGAGCGGGCCGGGCGCCTCGTCAGGCATGCGCTGGCAGGGCCGAGCGGCCGGCTTCGAACTTCTGGACCCAGATGCGGATCAGGTTGCGCGACAGGTCGTGCCGACGGGCGAGGCTATGGAGCGTCTCGCCAGCGACGTAATCCTGCGCCATCTGGCGCTTGAACTCGATGCTGTGGGTGCGGTGTCTGGCCATGGGCTTTCATCCTTCGAAAGCCCGGCTCCCCGGTCAATTCCTCGCCGTCAAACTGTCCGCCTCAAAGGGCGCACTCCATTCCGGAAGATGTTGCTGTGCAAAACCGGCTTTACCTTGTCCCGAACCATGACCGAAGCAAGAGCTTTATCCGGGCAACCGGACAAAAAACGAGTTCACTTCTGCGCCCCCGTCGTAGTGATAGCCCAATGGTTCAATTGCCTTGCGCACCGCCGGCACGCCGAGATGGCCATGCTCTACACAGAAGACCTTTGGAAGCACCGCTGCGCCACGCATGCCTGCCACAACGTCAAGCTCTGCGCCTTCCACATCCAACACAAGAAGGTCCACTTTTTTTAAACTAGTTTTCGCAACTAATGTACTCCAATTTATAGTATTAACCTCGTAGTCACGCATTTCCCAGCCGGCCTCAGCAATGTATGCCGCATGGGTGGGATGGTGCGACAGACTGCCATTCGTGCACTGTTCCCCAAACTCAGGATGCACGATGCCGTGAAACGTGGCTTTGCCGTTGGTCGAAGCCAGAGCAACATTGATGTTGCGGCTCGATCGGCGATTCTTTTCCAGCTGTGCGAAGACTGGTGGCGACGGCTCGACGTTAACGCCAGTCCAGCCGAGGCTTTCCTCAAAAAACTTGCAGGTGCATTCCGTCTCCCCATCGAAGGCGCCGCATTCCACGAAAATGCCAGGTCCGGTGTGGCCATGAAAATACCGCTCGTGGAGAATTTGATCGAGCGGTGGATTGAACTGGCCATAATAACGCGACATTCTTGGACGTCTCCTACAGGACAACTAACATCATACTCCAACTGCCGCCGGGACTGAACACCTAGATGCCGTAATGGGCCGGCGCTTCGAATAGCCATTTTGGGTGGCTGTCCCTCAGAATGATGGTGTTGAAAACGAGGTCCGAGCGATCGGCCTCAAGCATCATGAGAGGAACAGCCGTGGAGCATTATGCTGGAATCGATGTCTCTTCTCT
>NZ_JBFTZN010000366.1:0-4659 GCF_056406775.1 Allobosea sp. P1_A7 | reverse complement strand
GAGACATCGATTCCAGCATAATGCTCCACGGCTGTTCCTCTCATGATGCTTGAGGCCGATCGCTCGGACCTCGTTTTCAACACCATCATTCTGAGGGACAGCCACCCAAAATGGCTATTCGAAGCGCCGGCCCATTACGGCATCTAGGGCAGTCGCCTGTGGATCAGACAAATCCGCACGAATGTCGGATTCATCCCGATCGATCCCGACCACCTCGTACCCGTCTTGCCGGCAGCGATCGGCGATCGCGCGCCCTATTCCGGCTGCTGAACCCGTGATGAGAACGCGTTGCTGGCTCGTCATGATTTGACCGGGGGACTATTGGAGTGATGGAAAGGCCCACAACCCGGAGCCGAAACGCGAGCCCTACTCAATAAGAGGCCGCAGGGCTATTACACTTACTATCAACTTAGGCAATCAAGCGCTTCACTGCCGGCCGCTTTGTGGCGGTTCCAGCTATGTTGGAGCCCCGGCGTGCATTTCACGGCCGGGCCGGAGGCGTCGCGAGCGGGCCTCGTCGAACATCTCGTCGCGCTGGGTGACGCGGTCACGAAGGGGCAGCGTGTCGCGCTGCTGCATCCGACTGCAGGAGCACGCGGTGGGTCCGACGTGATCCTCAGTCCGATGCCCGGCTATGCGCTGCGCCAGACGGAGCACGCCTTCGCGACACCCAATCAGTTGATCGGCAAGGTCGGCACGCCGATGCAGAGATAATTCGTGAATTATGGATTGGATGAGGCTCCGCCACGCCTCATGGTCTTAATGACATAATGCGTTCCCGGGGCTTTCAGCCCTCGCCAATCGCGTTGGCTGGCGGCCGAGCGAACGTTCCGTGTCCTCGCCGCTTCGGGCTCGAAGGCGTCAGTGCGACCGGTCCTGAGCGGCGGTAACTCATTGCACGTGTTGGCCTTGCCTTGATCGTTCTGCGGCTGCTGGGGTTGAAACAAGTGCGATGGCGATCGTTGAAAGCGTGAGCTGGGGTTCATTATGTCGATGATGTACACTTAGACTACAGCCGAGCGCGTCGCCGATGCTTCATCGCGAGCGAGCGGGTGCCAACTAAGAGGAGGCCCGTCACAATGAGGGCCGGCGTCGACACGCAAATTGCGAACCGTTCTCGCCTCCCGTTCTGGGCCGGCGTGTTCGTGACAATTGCCTGTCTTGCGATTCTCATCCTTAGCGGCTGGCGAGAATGGTCAGCGCGCGAAGCGGTGCTGGAGAATGCCGAGATAGACATGGCCAATCTCGCCCGCTCGCTTACGCAGCACGCCGAAGATTCGGTGGAGCTCGCCGACGCGACGCTCCTTGGACTTGCCAATCGCCTGGAATCAACTGGCATTGAGTCCGAGGCCCTAGCGGGCCTTCAGAGCTTCCTAAACGATCGTCGAACCACGCTAGGCCGTATCCGCGGCCTCTTTGTTTATGACGAGATCGGCGAGTGGGTCGCGACGACGGAAAGCGTAAACCTCGCCGGGCTGAACAATAGTGACCGCGCCTATTTTCAACATCATCGCGATATCGACGACCGCCAAACTTTCTTAGGCCCCCCTGTGCAAAGCCGATCGGGCGGTCAATGGATCATCACGATATCGCGCCGCTTCAATCACAGGGATGGCAGGTTTGCCGGCGTGGTTGCTGCGACAATCGACGTCGCCTATTTCGCAGAATTTTATAGGAGATTTGATATTGGGCCACGCGGCACCGTCACGTTGCTCAACAAGGACGGAATTCTGCTTGCCCGAAGCGTCGGTGACGGCAGTTTTGTAGGCAGGGATCTGTCGACGACCCGTCTTATTCGCGAACAGATCCCTCGCGCTTCATCGGGAACATACTACTTCCGCTCACCCTTGGACGGATTGCAGCGGTTGAGCTTCTACAAAGTGAGTGATCGCTTCCCGTTCGTCTTGCTCGCGACACAAGCGGAGCACGACGTGCTTGCGCGCTGGCGCCAGGGTGTGATCACACGTGTAGCCTTCGTCGTTGGGCTCGCCCTGTTCATTGCTCTTGTCGGTATCCATCTCGTCCGGCAGCTCGTCGCACGTCAGCGTCTTGCCGCTGCAATCGCGGCAAAGGAGGCTGACTTTCGGCTCCTGGCTGAAGAGTCCAGCGACCTGGTGACCCGTATCGATTTCGACGAACGCATTCTTTATGCGTCTCCAGCCTCAGCGCGCGTTTTGGGTTGGGCCCCCGCGCAACTTGTCGGAACCTCGGCTTTGGCGGGCGTCAATCACGAGGACCGACCACGAGTCGAGCAAACGATTGAAGCGCTGAAGCGAGGTGAGATGGACGAAGCGCGAATGCTCTATCGCATTCGCCATCGCGAGAAGTCCGAGATCTGGGTCGAGACGACAATGCGCCCAACCAGGAATTCGGACACTGGTCTTATCAATGGTTTCGTTGCTCTCTCCCGCGATATGACGCAACACAAAGACCTTGAGGCGAAGCTCGCCGTTCTGGCCGCCTCCGACGGGCTCACAGGCCTTGGCAACCGTCGCTGCTTCGACGAACGTCTAGAGCAGGAATGGGCGAGAGCGCGCAGGGAAGGCACTCCTATTTCCCTGCTGATGATCGATATCGACCACTTCAAGATGTTCAACGACCAGTTCGGACATCAAGCGGGAGATAGCTGCCTGCGGACGATCGCTAGCGTACTGGCTAACCAGGCTCTGAGGTCGGCCGATCTTGCCGCCCGTTATGGCGGAGAAGAGTTCGCTCTTCTTCTCCCGAATACGGATTCCGACGGGTGCGAGCAGGTCGGGACCAGGGTTCTAGAGGCGCTCCACGAAATCCAGATTGAAGACGGTAGTGTCGCCGCATGGCGCACAACGGCAAGTATTGGCGGCGCTACGATCTGGCCCAATGCCGCGACCACGACCAACCATGCTTCATTGGTGGAAGCAGCCGATCGAGCACTATACGCGGCTAAGAATGGCGGTCGCGATCGCCTGATGATGGCAGGAAAAGTGATCCGCTGGCCCGGGGCCAAAACTGCATAACGCATTTTGAAGCACCGGTTGTCGGACGCCAGCGATTAAGCGCGCTCCGCCGAGCCCATGCCTATGGCCAGCCGTGCCGCTCCGTCTTGGCCGATACCGTTCGGTGAGACTACTGCGACCTATACTAAGGAGGGGGCGCGATCCGAGACGTTTGCCGCTATTCCAAGATGTGAACAGCGAGCAGCATTATGTTCTCCGCTTTTAGCGGATCCGAAATGGTGGGATTGCTCCTCGGAGCGGCTCCATCACAGGTTTTCGTCGTCGGCTTTCTTTGGCGATTCTCACTGCGCATTCCATCGCGCAGACCCGCGGAGGCACAACGCAGGGGAGCCTGGCATGCGTCAAGAACGACCAGACCGCAGGCGAAACCGGGCCCCAGCCTACCCAAGTCGCCGCTCCGTAATGTTGAGTTCGGAGGCGGACTATATTCGCGCCTGTGCCCGAGCTTGCGACCTCCATGCTGCTGCTCGTCATCCGATGGCTGAGGTCGAACTCGAGAATTTGGCTCTCGCCATTCTGACATGGGAAGCCAGAGGTGGCGGGCCAAACGGAACCTGAGCAGCGGCCCGCCCGACCACGCCTAGCCGACAAACGCCAGCGCCACTTCGTGAAGCGAGGGGCGGTCACGGATCCTGTCCGAACTCAGCCGCGTTGGCTGCGCGGCCGCATCCTCTATCTCGCCGTACCCCCCACAGCCAATATTCGGCATGGGTAGGCAAGACCACCCGAGGCCACCTAAGCAACTGAATTGAACAGGCTTTTTGATGCCTCCGAAAAATTCGGTGACGGGCGGAAGGCATCGTTCGGCAACTCCCAGCACTGCCATCTGAACAAGCCCAACGGCCAGGCCATCATCACGCCACGCATGGGACCGCCATTCGTCGAGGCGCTCGCGGTCAAGAAATTGCACGGGGTCGGACCGGCCACCGCAGCCAAGATGGAGCGGCTCGACATTTTGACAGGCGCCGACCTCAGGGCGAAGCCACTCGCCTTCCTGCAGGAGCATTTCGGGAAGTCCGGCGCCTGGTATTACAGGATCTCGCGCGGGATCGATGAGCGCCCGGTCCAGCCCGACCGGCAGCGGAAATCGGTCGGCGCCGAGGATACCTTCGCGGTCGATATCTTCGACCTCGAGGCGGCGCACTCCGAGGTCACACCGTTGGTCGCAAAGGTCTGGCGCCATTGCGTAGCGAAGGGGCTGCACGGGCGAACCGTGACCTTGAAGGTGAAGTACGCCGGTTTTCAGCAGATCACGCGCAGCCGCACAGTCGGCCTGCCGCCGGGATCAGCATCGGAGGTGGAGAGCATCGCGTGCGGCCTCCTCGATCCACTATTCCCGACCCAAAAAGGCATCCGGTTGATAGGCGTCACGTTGTCGTCCTTTGAAGGCGAACAGCACGAGGACCCGGACCAGCTCAGTCTCATGATCTAGCAGGCTGTTGAAAAAGTCTGTAGCGGGTCGGCGTTTGGCGTGATTCACTCGGCTTGAGGAGTTGGCTGGGGGCATTTGATGCGCGGGTCGGATGAGCGCTCTGGATCGCTGTTTTCCTATGTGGATCTGGAGGCACGGGTCGGAATGGGCCATCCGTTGCGGCCGATCCGGGAGATCGCCAATGCAGCCTTGGCGGAGTTGACGGGGGATTTTAGCGCGCTCTATGCGCAG
>NZ_JBFTZN010000365.1:0-4674 GCF_056406775.1 Allobosea sp. P1_A7 | reverse complement strand
GGGCAAGCCCGTCGTGCTGGTGCTGGCCACTGGCCGCCCGCTGGTCCTCTCCTGGGCCGACGCCCATGTCGCCGCGATCGTGCAGACCTTCCACGGCGGCACCGAGGGGCGCACGGCGATCGCCGAGGTCCTGACTGGAGCAGCGAATCCGGCGGGCCGCACGCCGATGAGCTATCCGCGCTCAGTCGGGCAGATCCCGATCTACTACAACCATCTCCCGACGGGGCGACCGCAGAAGATCCGGCAGCGCTACGAGTCGATCTACATGGATGAGAAGAACGAGCCGCTTTATCCCTTCGGCTTCGGTCTTTCCTACTCTCGCTTCACCTATGCCAATCCGCGTGTCGACCGCTCGCGCATCCCGATCAATGGCATCGCAGAGATCTCGGTCGATGTGACCAATTCCGGCTCGCGCGACGGCCAGGAAGTGACGCAGCTTTATATCCGCCAGCCGGTCGCGACCCGGTCCCGACCGGTCCGCGAACTCAAGGGCTTCAACAAGCTCGCTATCAAGGCGGGCGAGACCAGGACCGTCAGTTTCAAGCTGGAGGCCCAGAAGCTGGGATACCACGACGACACCGGACGTTATGTTGTCGAGCCGGGTCTGTTCGAGGTTTATCTTGGCGGTTCCGCGTTGGCGGAGGCGAAGACACAGTTTGAGGTGATTAAGCCATAGTCATCGCCAGACGCTCCTGCTTGACGATTGGCCTCGACATCTTTGCATTTTCGGTCAATCCTCCTCTGGTCGGGCATTCGGATGCATGCATCCGAAGATCCGCAAGAAGCTGGCTTCAGGGGATGCGGCTATGGCGACCGGAACCGTGAAATGGTTCAATACTGAGAAGGGCTTCGGATTCATTCAGCCTTCAGATGGCGGCAAGGATGTGTTCGTACACATCACAGCCGTGAAAGAAGCGGGCCTGATGACTCTGACGGAAGGACAGAAAGTCTCGTTCGATCTGAAAACCGAACGCGGCAAAACGGCGGCAGGCTCGCTCCAGCTGCTCTGACCTCTCGGGCCTCGCGCGCTCATAGCGACCCTTGAAACGGCCGCTATGATGGGCGGTCGCGCGCGGCCCATTCACTGACGGGATGTGGGGCTGGCTCCAGATCTCGCAAGTGCCGGGGTGCATGGCACGGATGGCCGTGCGTGCGCTTACCGTGCGAAGTGCTTGGCGCCTGCCACGCAAAGTGCCACGCCGGCGCTAACGGCGACCATGGGCCAGCTCACGGCCTCATGCAGCAACAGAGCGGCGAGCATCAGCCCGAAGAAGGGCTGCAGCAATTGCAGCTGTCCGACGGCGGCGATACCGCCCTGTGCCAGGCCGCGATACCAGAACACGAACCCCACCAGCATGCTGAACACCGAGACATAGGCCAGGCCGATCCAGGCCGGCCGGCCGACATCGGCAAACGAGGCCGGAAGGGTCAACGCGCTGAGCGTGACCATGACCGGCAGGGAGAGCACCAGCGCCCAGGAAATCACCTGCCAGCCTCCGAGCTTTCGCGACAGTCGCGCTCCCTCGGCGTAACCGAGGCCGCAGATGATGACCGCGGCGAGCATCAGCAGATCTCCGACCGGGGAGGCGACAAAGCCCTGGGTCATCGCAAATCCGGCGACAAGAGCGCTGCCCAGGCAGGAGAACAGCCAGAAGACCGGGCGGGGACGTTCGCCGCCGCGCAGGACGCCGAAGCTCGCCGTTGCCAGCGGCAGAAGGCCAATGAAGACGATCGAGTGAGCCGAGCTGACATGTTTCAGCGCCAGCGCCGTCAGGAGCGGAAAGCCGACGACAACACTCAGCGCGACCACAATCAGCGGGAGAAGGTCGCTCCGTTGCGGTCGCGTTTGCCGGAAGGCGAGAAGCAGGCACAGGCCCAGCAGGCCGGCGATTGCGGCGCGTGCTGCGGTCAGGAAAACGGGGTCGAGATCGACCACGGCAACACGTGTTGCTGGCAGCGAAGCGCTGAAGATCAGCACGCCGAGAAAGCCGTTGATCCAACCGCTCATGCTCTTGTCCATCAGGAAGTCTCCGTTCGCGGCCTGCATTCGCCGGGATCTGCATCCTTTGCCAGAGACGGTGCATGACAGTTGGTGCAAACTGTCATGCTGCAAGAGGCAATACAATTAGGTGATTGCGTGACACTCCTGGACGATGACGGCACGCTTGTCGGGCGTGTCATGCAGGCTGTTCGCCAGCGCATGGCGGGGCGGGTGCTGGCTCCGGGGGCCAGGCTGCCCTCGATCCGCGCCTTTGCCGAAACGATGGGCGTCTCGAAGTCGACGGTGGTCGAGGCCTATGACCGGCTTGCCGCAGAGGGGGCGATCCGCTCGCGCCGCGGCTCGGGCTTCTATGTCGCGGGGCATCTGCCACCCCTGTCGCTGGCGGAGATCGGGCCGCGTCTGGACCGTGCAGTCGATCCGCTCTGGGTCTCGCGACAATCGCTGGAGGCCGGCGAGGATTTCCTGAAGCCCGGCTGCGGCTGGCTTCCCGCATCATGGCTGCCGGAGGAAAGCCTGCGCAGAACACTGCGATCGCTCTCACGCGCCGATGCCTCCACGTTGGCCGATTATGGCACGCCGCTCGGGCTGTTGCCGTTGCGCCATCTACTCGCCCGGCGCATGGCGGAGCATGGCATCGAGGCCGGGCCGGACCAGATCGTGCTGACCGAGTCCGGAACCCAGGCCATCGATCTGATCTGTCGCTTCCTGATCGAACCGGGTGATACGGTGGTGGTCGACGACCCCTGCTACTTCAACTTCCAGGCCCTGCTGCGGGCTCATCGAGCCAAGGTCGTCAGCGTTCCCTATACGCCGAACGGCCCCGATATCGTGCGCTTCGAACAGGTGCTCGCCGCGCATCGGCCACGGCTCTACGTCACCAATTCCGCGTTGCACAATCCAACGGGAGCCGTGCTGTCTCCCGTGATTGCGCATCGGCTGCTCAAATTGGCTGAGCAGTCAGGGTTGACGATCATCGAGGACGATATCTTTGCCGATTTCGAGTTGGAACCGGCGCCGCGGCTTGCCGCCTTCGATGGCCTCGATCGGGTCGTGCATATCGGCAGCTTCTCCAAGACGCTGTCGGCCTCGCTGCGATGTGGCTTCATCGCGGCGCGACGCGACTGGATCGAGGGGCTGACCGATCTCAAGATCGCCACGTCCTTCGGAGCCAGTCGGGTCTCGGCGGCGTTTTTACTGGGCGCCTTGAAGGATGGTACCTATCGCAAGCATATGGACGGGCTGCGTGGGCGGTTGGGGCGCGCCATGACGGAGACTTGCGCGCTGTTGAAGGCTATCGGAATCGAGCCGTGGATCGAGCCGCGTGCAGGCATGTTCCTGTGGTGTCGCCTGCCGGACGGGCTGGATGCCGCCGAGATCGCTCAGCGCGTGCTGGCGGAGAATATCGTCCTGGCCCCCGGAAATGCCTTCAGCGTGTCGCTAACGGCGGGACGATTCCTGCGCTTCAACGTCTCGCAATCGTCTGACCCGCGCATCTACACAGCGCTTGAAGCGGCGATGCGGCGCTGAGTGGTGCCAACATTGGCTGACAGGGGGGCGGGATCTCGCTGGCGCGAGGAAGGTGCTTGCTCTTTCTCCTCTTTTGACATAAAGATATCTTTATATGTTTTTCTGAATTTCGAAGGCTGATCCTTTGCGCCAACCCACGACGCTGTCCTCGTCATCCTTGCTTGCGGGCCTGCGCGCGGCCGGCGAGGAGACACGGCTGCGCATCCTGGCTCTGTTGGCGGAGGGCGAGCTCTCCGTTTCGGATCTGACCGATATTCTGGGGCAGTCTCAGCCCCGCATTTCCCGCCATCTCAAGCTCCTGGCCGAGGCCGGGCTGGTTCGTCGCTATCGTGAGGGGGCATGGGCCTTCTTCCGGCTCGACGAAGCGGGAGCGGGCGGCGCCTTCGCGGCCTCCCTGGCTGCGTGGCTCGATCGGGCGGATCCTGAACTCGCCGCGGACCGCGAGAGGCTCGCTGCCGTTCGCTCCACGCGCGCCGAGGCGGCGCAGTCCTATTTCGCCAGCGTGGCTCGGGACTGGGACCGGCTGCGGTCGCTGCATGTCCCCGACGATGCTGTCGAGGCGGCCGTCGAGGCGGCTGCCGGGGAGGGCTCTTCCGGCGCGATGCTCGACCTCGGCACGGGGACGGGCCGGATGCTGGAGCGGATCGCCCCAAAATTCGGCCGTGCCATCGGTGTCGATGCCAGCCATGCCATGCTCGCCGTGGCGCGCGCCAATCTCGAGAAGGCCGGGCTGTCCCGGGTTGAGCTGCGACAGGGCGATATTCACGCCTTGCCTTTCGCACGCGGGGCCTTCGATCTGGTGATCATCCATCAGGTTCTGCATTTCCTCGATGACCCCGGCCGCGCACTGCGCGAGGCGGCCGCGATGCTCGCCCCCGGCGGACGGCTGATCGTGGTCGATTTCGCGCCGCACGAGATGGAGTTCCTGCGGACCGAGCACGCGCATCGCCGACTCGGTTTCTCGCGGGCTCAGATCGCCGGCTGGTTCGCGGAGGCAGGATTGAGCTGCGATCTCTCCGAAGAGGTGACCTCGGCCGAGGGGGCGTCCGGCCAGCTCTCCGTGATGCTCTGGCGTGGACGTGACCGGCGCGTGCAGGGGGATTTCCCGCTGCGCCAGAATTCCAGTTTCGAGGTGGCTTGATGAA
>NZ_JBFTZN010000364.1:0-4764 GCF_056406775.1 Allobosea sp. P1_A7 | reverse complement strand
CTGGAACGGTCTCGCAGGCGCCGCTGACGAGAATCGCGTCGAAATGAGATTCGGCAGGCCGTGTGGCGCTGAGCGTGACGCCAACAGCGCCAGCCAGCGCAAGCGCGCCACGAGCCTGATCCAGGGCAGCCGCATCAGGCTCCCAAAGCGTGGCGACCGCGCCCATATCCGACATCAATGCAGCGCCATATCCCGTGCCGCCGCCATATTCGAGCACGCGCTCGCCAGGCTGAATGCCGAGCATCTGGATCATCCGCACGATCACCATCGGCGTCATCAGCGCCCGGCTCGTACCCGGCAAGGCGACAGACTGATCGAGATAGGCAAGGTGGGAGAGTTCGGCGGGAAGAAATGCTTCGCGCGGAACGCGGTCGGCAGCCGTGAGAACCGCACGGTCCGTCACGTCATAGGTCCGCAACTGGCAATCGACCATCATCCGGCGCAGCTCGGTGAAGCTGTCCATATCCTCAATCTCCGTCTGCGCGGCGCGTGTTCGCCGTCCTCAGCTTTTGTTCGAGGCGGTCGCAAAAGGCAAGATGGCCGCGGCAGGACACCGGTTCGGCTGCAGCGAGTTCTCACAGCTGAGGAGCACATGCGCGCCGCATCCACAGACGACCTGACGGCGTCGTCGCGAGGCAATCCGGCCAAGATTCGACCGGCAGGATTCTGCCGGCGACATCTCGATTGATCTGCGATCGCGGCCTCTGAATCAGACCGGTTTGGATTCGGTCATTCTGCCCAATAGCGATCGCTCAGCGATCCCTCGATCCTGATCATGACATCGAGAGGGCTCGGCCCATCCTCTCCAGGCAGCTCCGCGCCCGCGCCGTCGATCGGCGCCTGGCGGCCACGCCCTGATCAACGAACCTCGGCGGATCGTGGTGAGGGGATCGCGCAAGGGCGGACGCGCATTACGCGCCGACATGCCGAGAGCTCGGATCAGCAAAAGCGCATAAGATTCTGAAATCGCGAGCCGACACGCTGCCGCCCCCTCGTAGAGGAGATGGCACACGGGCATCAATTTCATGAATGTAAGAAGTGTTGGCTCCCGGAGCAGGATTCGAACCTGCGACCAATCGATTAACAGTCGATTGCTCTACCGCTGAGCTATCCGGGACCGATGGCCGGGGTAATAGCGACGCCTTTGTCCGGGCGCAAGCCCTTTAAGACACTTCGATGGCAGGAATTCCGCTCATCCACAGGTGACCATAGGTCATCATGACGAATGCTGCTGTTCCCGGTTGCGGGCCGGCGCGCCATGTGGTTATAGGCGGCCCTAGGACATCACCGCAGCGTGACTGTCCCCGGATGGCCTCGTGGCGGAGTGGTTACGCAGAGGACTGCAAATCCTTGCACCCCGGTTCGATTCCGGGCGAGGCCTCCACCTCCTTAACATGATGCGCTGACTGCCCTGATCCTCGCGAAAGCGAGGCATCTGTGCCTTGCGCGAGATGAACGGTTCCGGACAATCCCGTTCATCACCGGTTCGAGCCCGATCGGCTTCCATGCTGTCGATCCGATTCACCTGGAGACGAATCATGCGAAACTTTTTCCTCGCCTCGGCCCTGATGCTGGGCCTGACGGCTGCCCTGCCCGCAGCCGCACTCGCAGCGCCACCGACCACGGCTGGCGACCTGCTGAGCGGGACGTCCGACATTCAGCAGGTTCAGTATCGCGACTGGCGCCATGGCCGGGGACACTATTCTCACGGTTATCGCTACGGTCCCCCACGCGGCTATTACGGCCGCCGCCATTACGGCCCGCCGCCCTATGGCTATGCACGCGGGCACTGGCGCCATCGCCAGTATTACGGCCGGCCCTATTACCGCTGATAGCGCCGCATACCGGCCCGGAGGTCGATTCTCCCGCCCGGAAGCAATGCCAGGATCGGCGCCTTGACGGCGCCGATTTCGCGTGAGCCGCTGGTGCAGGCTATCGGGAGGCAGGCTATCAGGAGGGATGAGCGCCTCCTCCCTGTTCTGGTTCCGCGACGATCTGCGTCTCGCCGACAATCCTGCCCTTTGCGCAGCTGCGGCCCATGGCCCCGTCCTTTGCCTCTACATCCTCGACGAATCACCGAAACGGCGCGTGCTGGGCGGCGCAGCGCGCTGGTGGTTGTCACGCTCTCTCGCCGCGCTCGCCGAAGAGCTGGGCGCGCGCGGCGGCAGGCTCGTCCTGATGCGGGGAGACCCTGCCAGGTTGATTCCCATGGTCGTGGCCGCAACAGGCGTCGACCTCGTCACCTGGAATCGTCGCTACGAGGCCGCCGCCATTGCGCTTGATTCTGAGGTGAAGCGCGAACTGACCCAGGCCGGCACGACCGTCGCGAGCTACAATGCCAGCCTGCTCAACGAACCCTGGCAGATCGCAACGGGCTCCGGCACGCCCTTCAAGGTCTTCACGCCCTATTGGCGCGCAGTCCGGGCGCGCGGCGAGCCGGCAGCTCCTGCCCCAGCCCCCACACAGCTGAGACCGCTGCCTCTCCCCGAATCGCTGAAACCGCTTGCCCTCGATCATGAGAGGCTGATGCTGGAACCGACCGCGCCCGATTGGGCTGGAGGCATGCGCGAGGCCTGGATTCCGGGCGAGGCTGGCGCGACGGGCGCCGTCTCCTCTTTCCTCGGCGAGGCGATCGCAGGCTACAGCGAGGGTCGCAATCGTCCCGACAAGGTCTCGACCTCGCGCCTCTCTCCGCATCTGCGCTTCGGTGAAATCGGGCCCCGCCAGCTCTGGCACGCCACGCTGGCAGCCCGGCATGCAGGAGAAATCCCGGGCAGCGCCGGCGATGCAGAGAAATTTCTCTCCGAAATCGGCTGGCGTGAATTCTCCTACCACCTGCTCTTCCATCACCCTGACCTGGCGACGCAGAACTTCAACGCGCGTTTCGACGCTTTTCCATGGCGACAGGACGATGCCGCGCTGCACGCCTGGCAACGCGGGCTGACAGGCTATCCGATCGTCGATGCCGGCATGCGCGAACTCTGGACGACCGGCTGGATGCATAATCGCGTGCGGATGATCGTCGCGTCCTTCCTGATCAAGCACCTGCTCATAGACTGGCGCGAAGGCGAGCGCTGGTTCTGGGACACTCTGGTTGACGCCGACCCCGCCAATAATCCCACGAGTTGGCAATGGGTTGCGGGATCGGGCGCCGATGCCGCTCCCTATTTCCGCATCTTCAACCCAGTGACGCAGGGCGAGAAATTCGACCCCGACGGCACCTATGTCCGACGCTGGATTCCGGAACTCGGTCAGCTTCCAGCCCCGGAGATCCACAGTCCCTGGACGCTTTCGCCTGGCAAGCTCGCGGCCGCTGGCGTCCGGCTCGGAGAAACCTATCCACGCCCGATCATCGATCTCGGTTTTGGCCGGCAGCGGGCGCTCGATGCCCTTGCGTCCCTGGGTCGCGCATAGCCTGCCTGCCGTGCTTCGTGCCCTCATCCTTCGAGCGCGAGCACGGCAAAGCTCGCGAGCCAGTGTTCGCCCATATAGTCGCCGGCGATATGGGGAAGCCCGGCCGCCAGGTGCCGTGCGGCAGCGTCCTCTGCCAGGGTTCGGCGCGGATCGCCCGGCGGCAGCGCCGCGGAGAGCGCGCGCCAGCACCACGCCCGGCTGAGATTCAGACCATCGAGATGGGCGATCTTGCCATCCGTGCGATCGCTGACAGTCGCCGGCCGGAACAGGGTTTCCGGTCCGCTGTCGGCAAGCCTGGGCAGGAAGACGTCGAACCAGGGCAGAAATTCCTCCCCTGGCAGGAGACGCCTCATGCATTCCGCCTCGATCAGCGCCGAGGACAGGAAGTCGTCGCCGCTCGGCTCGCCCCAGGCCGGGCAATCCGCATCCCCGCCGTACCAGCGCCTGCCGGTGTCTCGCAGCAGCGCCATGAAGGCGTCGTCCCGCGTCACCGCAGCATAGTCTGCCGCCATCCTGAGGCCGAAGGCCGTGTTGAAATGCGTGCCCACGCGGACCGGATAGGTCGCGAGCGGCAGAAAGTCGCGAAAGCGCTGAGCGAATGCGTCCGCCAGCGGCGCGAGCATCTGCGACCAGCGCTGGTCGTCATGCAGGTGCAGTTCCTCGGCCAGTTTCAAAAGCCAAGCCCAGCCATAGGGCCGCTTGAAGCCGCGCGCCGTCGGCGCCGCAAGATAGGCGCACTCGACGGCGACCTTGTCCGCGACGAACTGTTCGTCGAACAGGGCGCAGATATCTCCGGCATTCGGAAGGTCCGGAAAGCGGCGCAGCAGGCGCGCCAGCATCCAGTAGCTGTGAACGCAGGAATGCCAGTCATAGCTGCCATAGAAGACCGGATGGAGTTCACGCGGCGTTCGGGCGTCTTCGGGGCCGGCCAGGACATGATCAGGCTTGTTGGGGTATTCGCGCCGGACGTGCCCCAGCGCAATGGCGGCGAAGCGAGCCGCCAGTTCCGGCGTAAGATCAGATCGTGTCATCGGCATTCCCTTCGATTGACATGGCACGACCGGAGATTCCGGTGACCGGACAATCCTTGCGTGACCTTGCGAGCAGCGCCTCGAGCAGGCGCGGCATGATGTAGATCGGCAGCTGAGTCGCTGCGAAGTAAAGTGCCATCCGCGGGGTTGCAGCAGTACCAAGCGCCGACCAGACCAGACCGACATTGCGGTTCCCGAGAATCAGGCCGACCGCCAGGCGTTCGCGCAAGGAACCCGGCAGCACCAGGACCCCGCCAAGCTGCATGCCGAGATTGCAGGCGAAGGCAAGCGCCAGGCAGATGATGGCCGCCTGAGGATC
>NZ_JBFTZN010000363.1:0-8954 GCF_056406775.1 Allobosea sp. P1_A7 | reverse complement strand
GCGCCGAACCGCGCCAAAATGGCGAGTCCCCCTCGGATCGTTTGGATGTGAGCGCCTGCACTCACCTACGRCCTTCGCCGCTCGGAGCGGCGAAGCTGTTGACGTCCACCCGTACGTGAAAACGAACCGCGTCTCAAAGCCAATAGGGGGCTGCGGCCTTGACAAGGAAAACCCCATACAAGTCCGGGGACCGACATTATTGACGACCGTTCCTTCAGCGGAATGGGCTTGGGCGGCCGCAGGCCATTTCACGCCCGCCTGATCAGCATGAGCCCGCAGCCGAAGCTGCGGGCGCGCCCAAAACCTTTGACAAGCTGCGCCAGGAAGGCGGACGGCTCAGTGACCTCCAGCACCCCCTCGGCATCGAAGACCGCAATGCGGCCGTCGCGGCCGAGGCGCGGAAAGCGCCAGACGTCGTACCCGTCGGTCCTGAGCGTCGCATCCGCGTCGTCTTCCGGTTCGGCCAGGCGGAACCCGTGTCGCTCCCCTTGCGCGGTCAGCCAACGCCGGCCCTCGCGCCCCAGAACGGCGGCACGATGCTCGTGCCGCTCGGCCCTCGGAATGCGGCTCAGGGCATGCATGACGAGATCGGAGCGGGTTGTTTTACCGCCCTCCTTCTTGTGCGCGACGGTCGCGTTGGCGCGGAGCGAGAAATGCAGCCGGTCGCCAACGGACAGGCGCGGGGAGAAGTCCTGCGTCTCAATATCGAGGATTGGACTGTCGGTCGCGGGGCGTCGACTGGACAGGATCATGAACTCCGCGCCGTGAGGACGTAGTCCACCCGGCCGCAACTCGCGGAACAGAAAGGACCGTTCAGCGTCCGGTTCGCCCGCGAAGAGCGACCAGATCAGCCGATGGGCGGCATGCGCGCGCGCGCCTCCCGGCTCCGGCAGGAGCTGGGCGGCCAGGACGTCAAGCGCCGGATCGCGTTTCAGCCGGGCGCGACTGAGGAAGAGCGCGCTCACGCCTCGTCCCCCGGCAGTCTTGCGACGATGTCCTCGCGCAGCGCGAACTGCCACCGTGTCCGGCTGACCGGCTCGTCGCGCCGCATTTCCCGACGCTGGATCGGCGCCGCGCCGAGGAGCCCTGCTCTCTCGAAGGCGGGGTCCGCGGCGATGACGGCGCGCGGCGMGCCGCCGACGCCGCAGCGCCCGCGCAACCAGGCGCGATCGGGATCGGCGTCCTCGGCCGCATCATAGGCTGCGAAGAGGCCGGCGAGGTCATCGGCGTCGATCAGCCGCGGTGAGGGCGGCAACGCGAGCGGACAAGCACGCCGCCCGGCATGGATCGGCAACGCCGGCCGCGCCAACGCTGCGGCAATTGCTTCCGGCGCAAAAGGCTCCGGCGCGAGCGGCAGCACAGCGATGCTGAAGGCGGCGTCGGTCCGGTAGGCACGCTGTGACAGGATGGTCACCCGCTCTTCTGATGGGATCGTCAGTTCCTCGCGCCGCGTGGCGAAGCGGCGCTTTCGCCTCGCCGGGGCGGTCTGGGCGGTGTGGTAGTCGACCATCGCCTCGCCCGGCGCATCCACGCGCACCGCGAAGGCGAGTGCCGCCGACAGTCCCCGCTGCCGCTCGTCCTCGCGACGGAGGCCGAGTGCCGCGGCCACGAGGCCGATCAGCGCCGACCGGCCGGGCCGATCGACGCCGACGCGGCGCTCGCCCGGCGCGACGTCGCCGAAGGCCATCAGCGGTCCGGTCAGCGTGAAGACGAGACAGGTCGTCATGCCAGATCCTCGACGGCGAAGGCGATGACATCCGTCAGCGAGCCGGCGCCGGCGTGCAGGTCCATGGATCCCACGTCGGTTGCGTCAGGATAGGCGCGTTGGAATTTCGCGCGCGTGTCGGTCAGCGCTGTGATCGACGCGTCGAGCAGGTCGTTAGGCGGCGGTCCGCAGTCGACGCGATCGACCGGCCGAATGAAGGCGGAGGCCAGCGTACGCGGCGCGCCGTTCCCAAGCTCGGCCAGCGCGAAGGAGGTGCGGGCATAGCTCGCATAGCTCTTGGCCTTGCCGCCGGGGCCGACGGTAGCCGCGGCCTCTACCAGCGCTGCGACAGCCGTTTTCGCCAAAGCGACGTCGCCGCCGAGATTGTCGATCAGCAGGGCGCGGTCGACGACGAGGTAGAGATAATAGACGCCGGAGCCGAAGCCGGCCTCGCCGATGAAGCCGGCCCCGGCATCCTCGGACGGGCGCTTGAGATCGTCGACAGCCGTGTAGAAATCGTCCTCCACGACGACGCGGTGCGTCGTCACCGCATGGGCAACCGAGACCGCCGCCTCGCGGTTGAAATCGGGGTTGTCGGCGAGCATGCGACCGAACATGGCGATATCGGCCGCCGTATCGTGGGCCTTGAGGATCAAGTCGGGCAGATCCTTGAGATCGGTCGCGTCCTCACCGCCAGCACGGCGCTCGGCCAGCGCCAGCGCCGCCTGCTTCTCCTCGGGCGAGATGAAGGCGAGCTGCTAGGTGAATGTTGGAGCCTTGTCGTCCTCTTTCTTGATCTTGCCGAAGATGCCGGCGACATCGCGGGCGACCGTGCGCGCTCTGTCTGTTGCGATGCCCCTGGCAAGGAGATGCGCCTCGACATCGACGCCGATCCGCTGCGTGCGCGCCGCCAGATGGCCGTCGAGTGCCTTGGCGAAGGCCTCCGAGGTTCGCCAGGCGCGTTTCAGCGCCTGCGAGGAAATGCGCTGGCGCGGATGGGATCCCATGATCGCGGTCTTCGGCTTGCCGGTGTCGTCGCGGTTGGGATTGGAGGGAGGATAAAAGGTCAGCAGATGGAGTTGTAGGAAGCGGCGCACGGCGAGGACTTTCTTGGCAGGTCAGAGGACGGTGATCTGCGGCCGGGCCGCGCCGGCGCCGAAATACGCGAAGGCGAGATCGCGGCGCGTCTCCTCGCGATCGAAGCGCAGGACAATGCGGGCGAGATCGGCGACATCCACCGCGTCATCGAGGATCGCCAGTGCCCGGCGGAAGGCGCGCAGAATGTCCTCCTCGCCCTCGGCCACGATCAGGCTCTGGAACCGCAGCGGCTTGAGCGCAGCTGAACCCGGGTCAGACAGGCTCGCCCGGCCGATCGCGCGACCGAAAGGGGCGCTTGCATTCTTGCGGACATGGGCAAGCAGGCAGGCGAKGGTGGCGACCCGCGGCAGGCGCTTCCTGTCCGCCATGCCCGAGCCGTAGCCCAGCGCCTCGAACAGGCCGAAGGTCGCCTCGTCGGCCAAAGCGCTCGCCGGCGTAGCCCGCCGCAGCCGCGCCAGCGCGGCGCGATCGCCGGGCTTAGCATTTCCTTGAGTGTCCTCGCCCTGGAGCGAGCGCCACCAGCGCCGCGCCGCGTCGCCGGRCTCTGGCGCGGATGCGTTCGGTGGACTCATGCGGCGGCCTCCTCCTTGCGGGACTTCTTGCTTTTGCCTTCGCCGGGGTCGGGCAGCGGCAGCGACAGGGCGTCAAACAATGTCTTGCCGCGTTTGCCGTATCCACGAAGCGCCCGGACGAGATAGAGACGCGCCTTGACGATGCGTTCTGCTTCGCGGGCATCCGGCCGCAGCAGTGGTGAATGACGGTCGAACAGTTCGAGAGCGATCGGCCGCAATGCCTCTTCGAGAAACACCCGAGAGCTTGCCGGCAGGACCTCCGACAGGGCTTCGCCGCCCGTCAGCCCCGTATCGAGCCGGTCCAGCGCTTCGAAAAAGCTCGTCTGCGTGCGGGCGAAGACATCCTCGCGCAGCGCCGCGATGCGGCTCGCGTCGGAGGCGTCGATACCGAGGGCGTCCTTGATAGCGCCGGCTGCGAGCGAGGCTGCCTCCTGCGCTGCGAGGACGAGGCTGCGCGCCGGGATATCGACCACGTCGCGGGCGAACAGCGGAAATGTCGCCTCGACGAAGCCACGCGCCTTCATGTTGTCCGTGTCGTAGCCGGCGGACCAGAGCCGGCCGCGCTCGCGCCCGAACTCGCCGAGCCGTGCGCGCGCCGTCTGCACGGCCGGCGCGGCTCGGCGCAAGGCCGTGTCGGGCGCACCATCGGTCGCCATGTCGACCCAATGGCGATAGCTCAACCCGCCCGGCTGGGGGTGGAGAAAGAGCCATTCGCTACCGACCTTCTGCCGGTACATCGGCGAGAGTGGGTGCAGAAGCGCGCCGTAGTTCATGCCCCAGGGGCGTGTCCGAAAGCTCGCGACCAGCGCTGGGGCAGGCTCGCCCGTCAGTGAGCAGATGGTGTCGGTTGTTCCGCCTTCGATCTCAAGGCTGATCCGCCGTGGCATGCCCCAGAAGACGCCGCGCGGATCGATATCGTCGTCGCCGAGCGGGGCGTCCTTGCCTTCGGAGGTCCGGGTCTGCGCGAGCCAGGGGAAGATGCGAGCGAGATCGTTGGGCAGGGGCGCCGCCGGCTCCGGCACATTGAGCCAGAGCCAGTGCCAAAGCGTCTCGCTATCGGGGGGCATGGCGAGGGTGGTCAGAGGCCCGCCGCCGCGAAGAGAGGTGCGGTTTCCCCGCCCGCCGGAGGGCGCGTAGGTCTGCAGCGTGAACAGCGCCATCGCGGCCGCTGGCAGGCCGAGCACMGGCATGCGCCCACGCTTCTGGAACAGATCGGCGTTCTTCTCCTCGGTGTTAGCGCCAGGCGCCTCGATGAATAGCCCCGAGAGGGGGGCACGGGGGCGCGCGCCGCCCAAGCGCCGAGGCCGTCGGGCGCCCAGGCGGGGCCCACCAACCCGAGCAGCAATTCAAGCGTCGCGGCATCTAAATCGGCCCGGCCCCAGTCAGGCCGGACGACAGGATCGGTTTCGATCCCGTCGACGAGTTGGTGGGGGGCAATCCAGGTCCGTACCCCGGAGCGGCGGCGGACCGGAAGCCAATGGTCGCTCAGAAGTGACAGGGGCTGCATGTTGCTACCTTAGCCATCAGCAGGCAGAGCACACCATCAGGACTAAAGCACACCATCAGGAGCTACCAAAGCAAGCCGTTGCTTCGCCCATAAGTTGCGGTGTCAACGCCTTTGAACTTGACGCCGGAAAGGGTCCAGACACCATCACGAGACAAGAGCGGCACGGCCAGCGCCTGCACGCCCCGCTCCGCCCAGCGTGCTTCCAGCGCTGAGACCAGTTCCTGCACGGCGCGGGCACGGATCCGGAGGACACTGGATCGATGAGCCCCCGACTACGGACATTTTCCATGCGCTGGCGAGTGCCGGTGGTCCTCCAGCTCAGGTGCTTATCGACTCATCTGCCGTGAAGGCGCACAGCTCGGCCTCGGGCGGAAAGGGGAGGAGCGGAGCCAGGCCATCGCCCGCTCGCGTGGCGGGCTGCGTAGGATCAAGATCCACGCGCTGACCGATCGCGACTGCCGCCCCATCGCCTTCTGTTGACCGGCGGCCATGTCGCCGATTGCACGGCGGGATCGGCCCTGTCAGATGCCGCAGGCGCGCACACTCCACGGCGACAAGGGCTCTGACAGTAACGCCATCGCCGCCAGGTCGATGAGCGCGGCGCGATACCCAACATCCCGCCCAAAGCCAACCGGCGCTGGAAGAACTGCTTCTCGCCCGTAAAAAGTTACGCGAAAACGCCTTCCGCTACCAGATCGCGGCTAGCCTCCGTTGGGCACATCTGGAAACCGCGAAATGGATCTCGACAGAAGGAGCGATAGTCGCTCGTCAATTCTGTGTGAGGCGCAAGCTCAAATCGGGCTGTGGTGGTACTCGCAAAATCGAGGCACGTCGGGTCGTCGCTATGATTGAAGAAGCGGGCGTCGTCGGCGCACATCACCCACGTGTTCTCTCCTGTGAGAGGAAGATAGCCATACTTTAGCACGAAATCTTTTAGAATCACGTCTTCAGGAAGTTTTTCAACGATATAGTCGAGTCCAGGATGAAACGTCCAAATAATAGTGTTTGCTGGCACGAATTCTTTACAATATAGTCCGAGGCCGGCCTCTGGAATTTTACTTTTGGAAACATAGGTTGGAATCAGTAGCATTGTCATCTCCTTCCAGATATGCGGTTGAAAACGAGCGAAATCGCAAATTATCTAAACGGCGTTTCCGACACACAAGACAGCGGGTCCTTCCGACGGCGCATGTGCGCCACGTCGAATTCCGATCCAGCCGGGGGCAGAAATAATGGACCTACCTACGATAGACCCACTGATCGCTACGGGCGTCATGCTATCGACGGCCGTAACGGACGGCGCTTATGTGATGTTCAACGCAGCGGTCTCGGCGCGTAAACGAGTCGCTGCAGCCAATTGGAGCAGCGTCTGGTATATGCTGTCCGCGTTCGCGGTCATCAACTACACGCAGAATTGGGCCTATGTGCTTTTTGCTGCGGTTGGTTCCTGGCTCGGCGGGTTCTTAACGATGACAGCGCTCAACCACATCGCTCCAACGCGACGTGAATGAAGGTTGACAGCGGCTTGGCCTGCGAGGTGTGAGCGGCGTGCCGTTTGCCCCTCGATCGGCGCCCAAGACATACCCATCAAATTGGCGGCGGGCTCCGCATCCGACATGCGGCTCCCTGAAGAACTGGAAAAATCTGGCTTAGTCCACCGTAGATCACCTCCACGAGAAACACATAGCAGTTGAGCGATTAGCTGGTCTACTGTTATAGAATTATAATATTGCTTAAATAAACACCAGAATGCCGATAAGATTTAACGTTCAGATAAGCAAAATTGATCACCAAATAGGTCGATTACMAACATTAGAGTAATAAACTCATATTTTTGTTTATGGCAATCTTACTCTCTCTGTCAATATCTATCACCCAGTTCCCGAGACTTGGATGGTGTCAAGACAACCAAGCTCATTCTCATTTATCTTGCCACATTCAAGTTGGTTGGATTGGCTATTTTGTGAGCACTTTTGCTGGATTTCTGCCAACTCTGTCCAAGCGGTGCGAAAAGTGTCTATGCTGAGACGGTCAAAGGGCCACCCGGAAACTTGCCAATGATCACGGCTACAATCGATCCCGCCCGATTGCCGATGTTCGATGTTATCCAAGCGAGACATGAGGATTTGGAGGGCACGTTACGGATTAGCGAACGCGTAGCAAAATCGAGCCTCATCTACACCTATCAGCCCCAGAGCAGGGAGCTGCGGAGCGCGAACTTGGGTAGGCCAATTTTTACCCTGGCGACCCGTTCGACTGGTTCAATCGTCGCGAGCTACGGCGACAGCGGCTTCGCAACCAATCTCTCTATCGATGGCGACGAAGGCGATCTTTTTTGTTTCACATCGATCCTCGCCGGCCACATGACATTGGCTCAACGAGGAAATTGCGCGACTGCCATAGGAGGCCAGGGCCTCGCGTGGCGGCCGGGCCCTGGCACCCAGGTCTTGATTGGCGATGATACCGCGCGCACGAACGTCTTCTTGAAGGTTACGGATGTTGAGGATGGGCTGGTGCGCATGCTCGACGAACCGCTCCGCCAGCCACTCGACTTCGCGCCCAGCGTCGACTGGAACGGAGGGCTGGCAGCCAGCCTCAAGCGTCAGCTCGATTTTGTATTGGACGACTTCCGGCGCGAGGACGGAGTGGTCAGCAGCCCTGTTGCACTCGCGTCCTTGACCGATTTGCTGGTCTCGCTTGTGCTCCGTGGCACGTCACACAACTATTCCAATCGGTTGACCAAGGGCGCTTCCGGGGCGGTTCCGGCCTACATTCGGCGTGCGGAGGATTTCATGCGCGAAAGTGCCGCTGACCCGATCCGCATGGCGCATGTGGCGGCTGCGGCCGGATGCAGCTTGCGAACGCTTGACGCCGTGTTCAAACATTTCCGCGGCTGCGCGCCGTCGGGCATGTTGCACGCCATTCGACTTGAGTTGGCGCACGATGAGCTAACTCGTGGGGCGCCGGGTGGCTCGGTCGCTACAGTCGCGCGCCGATACGGCTTCACCAATTCGTCGCGGTTTGCCAAGGCCTACCGCCGTCGTTTCGGCGAGGCTCCGTTGGAGGTCGCGCGACGCGCCTCGCGCTCCTCGTTAAGGCGAGAAGTTTAGCGGTCGGATATCGGACAGGAGGCTCGACTGGAACCCGAACGACCGCGGAAACCGTGACGCATTTGGCTCCAACAACGCCCGGGACCCGGCAGTTTGCTGAGAGCCGCATCACTGCTTGAAGCTGTAAGGATAACGCCGCGAGTTGCGGTGAACGACATCTATAGTCACCTTCCGACAAGTTTGTGGTCTAGTCCCGAAGCTGGTGCACTGCTGGACCTACCCACGTCGGCTCGACCCCCGGTGGTGCCGAAGCGGCGTTCTTCGTTCTTAAAGGAAATTGCTCGAATCGCCGCCGTCTGAGGGGACTGTTGCTCAGCCGGCCCTTGAGCTTCTCGCGGCCAATTCCGCCATCGGCAATGACATGACGCAGCCAAGAGTCGCGGTGGCGGGCGGGCGACAAAGCCCCCTCACTTGATCATGCCCGCGGAGCCCAACAGCCGCATTGTGCCAATCAAGCTTTCGGGCGCCGTGCGCTGGGGATGGCGTAGATCTCAGCCCTCGCCAAGTTCCTGCACGGCGCGGGCGCGGATCTCTGCAGCGTCGTCAAAATCCGCATCGTGCCGCCAGGTCGACCGCTCCAGCCAGGAGGCCCGTGGGCGGCATTCAGCCCATCGCTGGCTTCTGTAAAAGCCTGAAGTCGTCAGACCGCCTTCCTTGGCCATCTGTGGAGGTGCGGGTATGTTGGGGGCCCCTAGGCGTCCGTCTTGAATCCGCGCCCTGTTCGTGCTGGAGAGGCAATGGCCGGCGCCACAGGGCACTGTTCCCTGACGCCATCCAGGGTGACGACGGCGGGATCGGTCGGTGACTCCAACGCGGGCGGGCGACAAGAGCCCTCGACCGGATCAGGCGCGCAGAGTCTGCCCGCCGCATCGTGCGGGCGCCGTGCGAGGCGACGGGCGTCACGGTTGAATCAATCGCTGGAACGGGCAGCAGGGCACGTAGACGGTCTTCACCTCTTCACC
>NZ_JBFTZN010000362.1:0-4792 GCF_056406775.1 Allobosea sp. P1_A7 | reverse complement strand
GGGCGGTGAAGAGAGCCCCGGGGGCCGTGCCCGAACCTGGATGGTTCAAGGCTGGCATGGACCCCGGTCCTGCGCTTCTCATCGGCCGGGTGACGCCCGGGTTCCGGGCGCACCAGGCCTTCAATCACGCGCAGCAGGCTGCGGCCATCGGCACCGTCTCGTACTCGTCGTGGCGCTTGACGAAACTCATGGTCGAGTCCTCATTGCGGCCCTTGGGGGCGCGGTCGAGGATCATCAGTGTGCCGATCAGCTCCTCCGGGCCCCGCGCATAGCTCGAATAGGTATGAAACACCTCGCCGGCTTCGTTGCGGATGAACGAGCTCAGTCCGGGCAGTTCGTCATGCGCATTGCCCACCGGCGTATCGGTGAAATTGTAGCGGACGCTCTCCCCCTTGAGCTGCTCGGGCGTGAACGAGACGTGGTAGTCGAAATTGAAGTCGCTGCCATGGGACGAGACCCAGGGGAAGCGCCAGCCCATGCGACGCTTATAGGCCTCGATCTTCTGCAGCGGCGCGCGCGAAACTGCGACCAATGTCACGTCGTGATTGTTCAGATGCGCCAGCGTGCCGTCGAGATGATCAGCCAGGAAGGAACAACCGGGGCAACCTGCCTCCCATTCCGGCCCGAACATGAAATGATAGATCATCAGCTGGCTGCGCCCGTCGAACAGCTCCGCCAGCCGCCGCCTCCCTGTCAGGGTGTCGAAGACATAGTTCTTCTCGACCCGGACCCAGGGCAAGGCGCTTCGCTCGGCATTCACCGCGTCGCGCAGACGCGTCTCTTCCTTCTCGCGGGCGAGCAGAACCTTGCGCGCGGCAAGCCAGTCCTCGCGTGAAACAACCGGGTGTTGCTGCATGGCCTTCCTCCTTCAGAAACGCCCCTCTTGACAAGATAAGTTGATATCAACATAAAAACTTCATGTCAAAGCCCATCCCCCTTTCCGCCGAGAACCGACTGCCCTTCGAGACCACATTGCATGTGCGGGACCATTGCCTGTGCCTGCATGTGCAGCGGGCAGCCAGGGCACTTGCGCGGCGCTTTGACGAGGCTTTGCGACCGTTTGAGCTGACGAACCAGCAATTCTCGCTGCTGATGTCGCTCAATCGCCCGCAACCACCGAGCCTCGGCCCGGTGGCAAACCTCCTTGCCATGGACCGCACCACCCTGACGGCGGCGCTCAAGCCGCTCGAGCGGCGCGGTCTCGTTTCGGTCGACAGCGATCCGGATGATCGGCGCAGCCGGCTGCTGACATTGCAGCCAGCCGGGCATGCATTGCTCCTCCTCGCCGTCCCGACCTGGGAGCGCATCCACCGCGAGGTCGACGCGCTCTTGCCCGGGACGGATCCTGACCGTTTCCGGCACGATCTCAGGGCACTGTCCCAGCCCTGACTGCTACCGCCTATGGCGGCGGCCGTTTCCCAACCCACACCACCAAAAACAAGCAAGGAACGACCATGCCCCAGATGATCTTCGTCAACCTGCCGGTGAAGGACCTGCAGAAGTCCATGGCCTTCTTCAAGGCGCTCGGTTTCAACTTCAACCCGCAATTCACCGATGACACMGCCGCCTGCATGGTGATCAGTGACACCATCTTCGCAATGCTGCTGACGCACGAGAAATTCGCAGGCTTTGCACCGCAGCCGATTGCCGACGCGACCAAGGTCACCGAGGTCCTGACCTGCCTGTCGCGCGAAAGCCGCGCCGATGTCGACACGATGGTCAATGCTGCGGTCGCCGCCGGCGGCAAGACCTATGCGAAACCGCAGGACCACGGCTTCATGTATGGCCACGGCTTCCAGGATCTCGACGGCCATGTCTGGGAGGTGATGTGGATGGATCCCGCGGCCCTGCAGCAAGGCTGAGCAGGCCGCCTGAAAAAAGGGCAGCGATACTGCCCTTTTCCTCTTGCAGTCGCGAGAGTGCCGCCCTATCTCCTGTGCACCGCAGCAGAGATGCTGTGGCGCCCTCCTTGGGCGTTTCCTCCCTAGACTTCGGGCTGCGCCTTTGGCGTGGCCCTTTTTTCTTGGGTGATGGCCGCCCAGCGCCCCCAGTCGGGACGACGCTGAGCCCAGCGCGACACACGTCATGCCGCCAGGCTCGCCGGCCTCGAGATGCCGACCGCTCCATGCGCGATCGAAGAGGAGGCGCCGCTATCTCCCCATCACGGCGCCTCCTCCCGCGGGCCGAGGCCTCGCCCGGGTATTCCCGGTACGAGTAACGACGCGCGCAGGGAGCATTCACTGCTTCGACCTGCACTCGAGGCCAGGCGATCGGTATCGCGTCAGATCACTCACGCGACGCGTCCTGAAAGCGAAACACCGAGCACACTCCGCATAGGGAGGCGGGCCGATCTGTTCGATGACGCGGGCATTAATGCTTCGTCATGCTACATCGAGCCGGATCGGAGCCAAGGCCGCGCTAACCCGCCAGAAGCTCATCAGGGCTCAGGATCACCGCACCGAAATGGTGGCGCCAGAGCCGGACACCCAATTCGCCGGAACGATCCAAGGAGGAGCCGACGGTCAACCAACTCAGGAGCGCCGGACTGAGCCCGGCATCAAAGAGGGCAAAGCCGGCGGCGAGGACGCAGGTGTCGGCCTGCAGGCCGCAGACCAGCACACGCTCCAGCTGCATGCCTTGGAGATGGTCGATCATCGYGGCCGGCGGCAGATAGCCGTGCTTGACGAAGACGCGATCGGCGGGAACCAGGCTCTCGTCCGACAGGCCGGGTTTCCAGCCCAACTGACGCTCGAAAGGCGTCACCGCCTCGTCATGCCTCTCGACCGTCGCGACTGAGGGCATACCGGCTACGACAGCCGCAATACCCTGGATCAGCCATTCCGGCGGCGAAAAGCTGGCTTGCACGTCCACGATCAGCAGGGCCTGGCGCATGCTGCGTTTAAGCGCGGGCAGCCTTCGGCTGCAACTCCGATGGCTGTCATTCGACCGAGCTCATGCACGCGGCCGGAATGCCCGCGCCTTAGCATCGGCCCGAAAAGTGGATTGGGGTTTTTCGGGGAAGCCGATGCAAAGACAAAGGGTTAGATCATCGGACTGGATACGATATCCGGTCCGATGATCTAGAAGCTGACCCTGACCTGGGCCTGGCCGCCGAGGCGGTTGGTGGAGCCGGAGAGTTCGCCGTCGAGCCGGGCGCCGAGCGTGACGGAGGGGCTGAGCCTGAGGTCGAGCCCGGCGGCGAGCAGCGCGCTGTTGCGGGCGGGCCTGGCCCCCTCGACCGCGAAGCCTGAGCCGGTCAGGCCGGCAATCGAGGCGGAGAGACCGGCGTCACGCTGGTAGTAATGCGCCCAGCTCGCCCGGAGATAGCCGGCGACTGGCAACCCGTTCAGGCTATTGGCATAATCGAGCTGCAGGCCAAGCTCGCTGCGCGAGGTGATGTCGTTGCGCCGGGCGAGCGCCAGCGCGCCGGCATTGGCCCCGGCCCAGTTCGCCTCGATCAGGCCCGGGCTGCGGGCCTGGATCGCCTGCAGCGCCGCCAGCGGCGAGAGCGTCAGGCCGTTCCATGACAGCACCGCGGCGCTCGCCTGCAGCCGGCCGCTCCAGGCGGTGGTGGCATAGGACGAGGACAATGCGCTGCCGAGCACCGGGATACTGCGCTTGATCTCGTTCTCGAGCCGGCCATAGCCGAAGGCAGCGGCAAGATTGACCGGCCCGAGCCGGGTCGTGCCGTAGAGGCCGGCCTGGAAGACATCGGCCTCGGCCTTGCCGAGACCGCCGGCGAGCGAGGACCGGGCGCTGCCGCCGGAGACCGCAAAGCCCGCAACCGTGCCGGGCATGATCCGAAAATCGGCGCCGACGGCGAGATGGGCATCGTCGAGATCGCGCTTGGCCGAGCCGACCCTGGTCGATCCGTCGGTGCGGCCGACCGAGCCGAAGGCTGCGCCCCAGACGGTGTATGGCGGCGGATCGAGGAAAGCCGGCGCGGTCGGTGCGTCGGCGCCCTTGCGGACGAGGCCGGAGAAGGAGGCTTCGCCGGGAGCAGCCCCCGCGCTGCCGCGGCCCGCCGCGAAGGGATCGAGCATCGCACGCAGGAACTGGTCGGCGGCCGAGACCGCCATTGCCGGCGCTGCGGTATGCGCCTCGCCCGAAAGCTGGTTCACCGCCCCGGGGATTGCTGCGGCCGGCAGGTTGTAGATGCCGAACAGCGCCGACGGATCGGCTCCGCCCGCCACCGCCCGATCGAGGCCTGCGGCAACCGAAAAGGCGTTCAAGAGCGATGCGACGAAGCCGGCCAGCGGCTTTGGCGCAAGGGTCAGCATCACGTCGTTTGCGGTATAGGCCAGGCTGGTGGCGATGCCGGCTCCGAAGGGGCCGGTCGAATCGAGCGTGCCAAAGCGCGTCCCGCCGAGCCCGCCTTGCGCCGAGAGCAGCGTATAGCGCGTCGTGAAGGAATAGGGGCCGCCAAGTGCCACCAACCTGAGCGTCCCTGCGAGGCTCGCGGTGCCCGTGACATTGACCCGGTCTGCGACCGCGCCCTGGATCTCGGCCTCATAGACCGAGCCCGCGCCCATTGTCAGGGTGCCGTTGACCGTCAGCGTTCCCGGCGAATTGCCCGGCGCCAGCGTGCCGTTCACCACCGTCGAGGGCAACTGACCGGACCCGCCGAGCCGCGCACCCGCCGCAACGGTCAGCCCCGAAGAGGCCGCTAGCGATCCGTTCACGATCAACGAACCGCCGTTCACCGTCGTCGTCCCACGGAAGGTGTTTATGCCGCTCAGGGTCGTGGTCCCGCTTTCATGCAGGATCGCTCCAGTGCCGGTAATCGTTGCGC
>NZ_JBFTZN010000361.1:0-4852 GCF_056406775.1 Allobosea sp. P1_A7 | reverse complement strand
ATCCCAATGGAAGCGCGGGTTGCTCAGCTTGAGCGTTGGGTTGCGACTTTGATGATTGCGCGATCCCAAGATCTTCGGAAGCTGGCAGCGATGAGTGGAGACAAAGGAAACGGATAAAACGCGGGGCCCCAGCGCTGCCGTGTTCACGCAATTAAAACAGCGTTTCCTTGAATGGCTCGGCGGTGGCCGGGTCGTCATCTCCGACCCCCATCCGGTTCTCGAAATCGCGCGGGAGCAGCGTTGCTGGTATGCGGTTGTGGATCTCCGACATCCATTTGTTCGCGTCGCGCGTGATGATGGTGCAGGTCGTGATTTCCTCACCGGTCTCTGGATTGCTCCAGGCCTCCCACAAGCCGGCGAAGCCGAGCAGGCCGCCATCTGCCGCGTTGATGAAATGCGGGGTCTTGTCGCCCTTCTCGCCGGTCCATTCGTAGAAGCCGCTCGCGGGAATGATGCAGCGGCGCTTCACATAGCCTGACCGATACATGGCGCTGGAATCGACCGTCTCGAGGCCGGGCTCGACCTCGCGATCAGCCTGAGCGCCACGCTGGGCCTGTCCTATACCGGGCAACTGGCCCAGGAYGCTCAGGACCACGCTTTCAAGGGCGCGCTCGCCGTGAGGTTCTGAAGGGTAAGCCAAAAAGCGGACCCTCCCGAGGTCCGCTCGGGGTCGGTTTTACCCCTTCGATCCCGGTCCGGAAGCTGACGATCGATCCAGCGGCTCCACACGATAGCCGTGCCCGGCGCCGCGCGCGAAAATGGCAAAGACTTGCTCTGCTCTGGCGCGTCGTGGTTACTGGGCCTTCGCTCCCATCCGCAACAACTTCACTCGGCAACTCGTCGCCCCATGTCTTTAGCCCGAGCGCTGGGCGCCGTGCCTCGTTCGCCGTGGTCGCGGATGTTATTTTCGATGGCGATATTGCATAATCTATCGCGACTTATGATCTGATTGCTTGCAGATATGCCAATTTATTTGAGAAATGGAGGCTCGGATGCGGCCTGGAATGGGAGCGTCTGAGGCGGGGCCCGGCAAGGGATAGAGGAAGCAGGCGGCTCAGGAAGCCAGCAGGGCCGCGCTCCTGATGACGCTCGCCATCGTTCGGCTTCATCGCATGGATCGTCGCTAGAGGGCTTATCGGATGGCTACGGCGCGAAATAACGCGGCGAATACGCGAGGCAAACCCTTCGCCCCCGGCAACTCCGGCAGGCCGAAGGGCGCTCGCCACAAAGTGACGCTCGCCATCGAGGCTTTGCTGGAGGGCGAGGCAGAGGCCCTCACACGCAAAGCCATCGAGTTGGGCCTTGCCGGCGATATGACCGCGCTGCGGCTGTGTATGGATCGGCTGGCGCCTGCGCGTCGCGACCGTCCAGTGACGTTTGACCTTCCCAGGATCGAGAATGCAGCCGATCTGCCCAGGGCAACGCAGGCCATCCTGGAGGCGGTCGCGGCGGGCGAACTGACGCCGTCGGAAGCCGCCGAACTCGGCAGGCTGGTCGATGCCCACGCCAAGGCCATCGAGGTCACCGATCTGCACCGCAGGATCGAGGCGCTCGAAGGAGGGCGAGTATGAGGAACGCCGTCCACCGTCGCCTCGCCAGGCTGGAGGCCCGGCGCCGGCCCGTATCGGATCACCTGTCCAAGGCCGCGCGCGACGCTCTCGTGGCCGCTGTGTTGGCTGACCCCGAATGGGCGGAGCAGATCAGTGCCGAGCTAATCGGGGAGCCTGGCTACGGCCCTCACGCCGTTGCAGCAATCCGCGCCGCGACGAGGGCGGATACATGACGGCCCTCCAACGCCGCCTCAGGGTACTCGAGCGGAGGTATGGTGGCGGCAATCAGCCAGCCATCGCCTTCGTGCTCTGGGAGCGGTCGGCGGAAGCCCTCCAGCAGGCCTACGAGCAGGCGCTCGCGACTGGAGCCGTGAGGCGTGGCGATCCGACCATAATGGGCGTGATGCCCGAGACTGCCGAGTTGCCGGACGCCCGGTGGAGCGACGTGCCGGGGCTTTCCGACACGGAGCTGGTGGCGCTCGTGTCAGGTGCTGAGCCTTGTGACCGCCTCGATCAAACGCCGGCAAGCCGCGCTGTGAGGCTGATGTCCGATGCCGAGTTGAATGTCGCCATCATTGCGAGTGCAGGGAGGCCGGCGCCATGATGCGATTGTCACAGCGCATTGCGAAGCTGGAGACGATACGCATCGTCAATCGTGTGCGGTACGTGATCAGCAACTGCCCCCCGAGCGATGCGGAAAGGGATGCCGGCAAGAATGGCGCCGATATCGAATGCGACGAGGCGGAATGCCAGAGCCCGACCATTACCGAAGCTGAATGGCATGACGCTTTTTGCCGTGAATCGGAAAGCCGTTAACGGCGCACCAAGTTGACGAGCCGGCGCGGTGGGAGTGCTCGCGCCGGCTCTCCCCATCAACCCGCTTGGGAGGTCCGAGCCAATGGATGCCTTTCGGTATATGCGGGAACTGCTGCCCCGGTCACCGGCTGCGGGTAGCGGTTCAGCGGAGAACCGAGCCGCTGGCGGCTATTGCCCGAACCGATCCGCGACGACGCTAAGCATGACCAGGATGCCCGCAAGCAGGAGCGCGATGAGCTTCAAATCCTGCCGTATGTGGAAGTGGAGAGGATTATCGTCATATTCGAGGGACGAGCGGCCCTTCACGTCCGACCGTTCTGCATACCAAGCTATTCCACCGAGGAGGATAAGCGCACCTGCCGTGAACATTGGTTGTTCTCGCGATGTGTGGATTATCAGAAAGTCTTGAACCCGCCGCCAACCTTGCCGACGATATAAACTTCCCCTTAGTAGGAGGCTTGGCCACACTCTATTGTTGACATGTCTCGCCTCCTGGCGATGGCCGAAATTCGGGAGAGGGTCAGTGGTCCGGTGGCTTATAGCGATATCGCTCCTATACTGCTCCACGCAGGCATTTCCAGCATCCGCGCAATCAGCGAGTGATATCGCCGCCACATGCCGCACTATGAAAAACACAGAATCAAGCGGTGAGGGCAACGACTACCCTGGCATGGAAAACACTGCATGGCGGTGTATGAACGGAAGCGTCTATGTCTGCGAGATGGGCGCCAGTGGTCGAGGATGCATGAAGGCGGGTCATAGTACGGCCCCAACGGGAGGCGTGCTAAGGTGGTGCCGACAAAATCCAAACTCCGATTTTGTACCCGGCGCATACCTCTCCGGAGCAGCAATAAGCTGGCGATGTAGAGGAACACGGCCCGTGGTGGTGGAGACCGAGGGGGTGGACGAGCGCGGATATGTAAAGCAGTTTTGGCGGAAGTTAGGGCGATAGTTGTCGATATCGTTCGACCTATGACCGCGCCCATGCGGAAGCGATGGTGTTCGAGCAGCGCGGCCTGGCGGGCATGATGGCGACAGTGGAGAAGATACGGCGTCGATGCGCGGCACGGGCCTCAGACCGCGGGGCGCCGGACAAGTCAGTTCCCTAAAACCTTGAGCGGTCAACGATTTATGGCTCTTTCAGATGGCGCTTTTGGTGACAGGCCAGGGGCCAGCACGACTTGAAATGAAATCAAGAATTCAAGATGGGCCGAGCGTGACGGTGGGGACCTCTGATAGCGAGCGGGGGCGCCTACACTCCCAATCTCAAACGCCGCTGCCGAAGGCCTCAGGAAGCTCAGTTTTGGCATTTGCGGGTTTTGGCTATCCAGGGCGGAGAAATTTTCGCGCCCCTCGGCGGCCTTCCTAGAGGCTTCTGTGAGCGCCGGGACCTGCAGAGCACCGCTCGGTCATAAGACTACGCAGCCTCCAACTTGTACAATGATGGATGGGTCCGCGTCGTCGCCGTCGGGGTAAATCTCGTTGATATGCGTGAACCGGCAGGGCTCCGAACAAATCTTGTCGCCCCAAGGATTGAACTCAACCAGATACAAATCCCGCCATTTTGACTTCCCCCGTCCACTCGCCAGAAACGGATGCTTGCCGCCCCCAGGCACGCCGCTGACGAGGTCTCTCTTGGCCCCATTTATCGTCGTCTGTGTCATTCTGCTGGACATGCTCGCCGCCGAAAGCTCGAAGCTAAATGCGGTTGCTGGCTCATAAGTGCATCGGAGTGTGAAAGCTTCCGCTCGGGCCACAAAGGCCGGAAGGAACAGCGCCGCGAGCGCAATCATCCTGTGCATTGTCTCTCCTCCGAAGTATGCCTTCATTTTTGGGACAGTGATGCATCTGAAGCAGGCTCTCGAAATCGGCGGCGGCCATGGCCGTGCTGATTGCGATTACAGGGGCGGCCCTTGGTCAAGACCACAAGAATGAATTGGAAACTTGCACCGGCAGGCGTCGCCCTGAGCGCATTTCTGCTTTCGCCCGCGACCGCCGCAGCCAATGATATCTTTCGCTGCGTGGTCAAGGAAACACGCCATATTTCGGATGACGGTTTCCAGATTACCTACCCGCGTAATATCTATGCAGGTGAAGCTATCCTCGCGGACACGTCATCAGGTTTAGTTAGGCTATTCAGAAACCCGCATCTGTTTAGGTTTGAAATTTCTCAACATGGGTCAAATGACAATGGCTGGACCCTAACTTATTTTGAAAAAGGCACGGCGAAGAACGTTATCCTTATCCTTTCGATTATAGTCTACAATCCTCCTGGGACGCCTTTCCTTTTCATGGAAGATCAGACCGTGCATTCTGGCCTGTGCGATGTAGTTAGCCCGAATCATTCACCAGGGCGGGCAATTGAGCTGGCGGATGTAGCGTAAGATTTTGATATGACGTAGGATTCGGTTGCTGAAGCCAATCCTGCCCGTCCCTCTTCTCTTCGGCTGCCACATCCGCCATGACCGACGATACGATTCCGCCGT
>NZ_JBFTZN010000360.1:0-4905 GCF_056406775.1 Allobosea sp. P1_A7 | reverse complement strand
GTGCCGCTCGGCGGCGGGATGTGCTTTTGCGCCGCGATGACGACCTCAAGTCGATTTCGGACATGCATCTTGACCATCAGGTTCGTCATGTAGCCCTTGACGGTTTTGGCGCTGAGCGAAAGTTCTTGGGCGATCTCGTTGTTCATCTTCCCGAGCAGCAGCAGCCTTACGATCTGCTCCTCTCTGACGCTGAGCCTATCGCTGGCTGGCTTCTGGCGCTCCCGGTTCTGGTCTTTCAACGCGCCAATCAACTTGGCGGCGAAGGAGGGGGTGACATGCACGTCGCCTCGTTGCGCTGCATTTAGAGCCTGAAAGAGATCGTCGGAAGGGCTGCCCTTCAGAACGTAGCCCTTGGCGCCTGCGTTCAGAGCCGCAATCGCATCATCCGTGCTGGTTGAGGCTGTGAATACGACAATTCTGGTCTCAGCAGCGATCTTCAATGTGTCGGAGATAGCCTGAAAGACATCCCCAGCCATGCTCAGATCGACGATCATAAAATCGGGCTGATGGGTCTTGGTGATCGACAGGATATCATCCGCGACGTTCCCCGTCGCAGTGAGCGTGAAACCGCCCCATCGTCTCAGTAGTGTAGCAACGCCCTCGGCCAACAATGGGTGATCGTCAACGATCGCGACCGTCCGGTCCGGCATGGGCCAGTTCCCTTCTGATTCGTCTCCCCCCGGCCAATGATCCCGATGGTTGCGTAGCCAATGATCGATGTAAAACGAGTTCGAACGGGAAGAATGGCGACCCAATTAACTCTGTCGGACGCTGTGTCTTTGCGGTGCCCCGACTGTGAAGTCGTCACCACGCAATGCAGACGGTTTCGAGAGACAAATAGCCCGCCCCGAGTCATTCTCTGAAGCCGCGAGAGTGATCGGGGAGGGCAATGGGAGCGATTGTTTTCACGGCGAATGGCAATTTCATCGTCGTAAGGAACGGTGACGGGCCGTTGGCTGTGAAAGGCCTCTATCGGGGTGCACCCATCAAAACCGCTATCCCATTCGGCCCGGAGCGATGCATCGTCCTGATAGATCCCGAATCCAGCAGGGCCAATCTCTTCGAGAACCTGCTCTGCATTGGCAAAACCGGCCGAGCGCTATGGCGGGCGGCTTTACCGAGCATGCCTGATACGTTTATCGACGCCAGCCTAAGTGAGGCCGGCATTCTGGCGCATAGCATGAGCGGCTATCGCCTGGTGATTGATCCGACGACGGGCGGTGAGATCGAAAAAGAGTTCGCCAAATAGGTGCCATTGTCCGACCGACCTGCGCTAATGCCGTGGATCGTGCACAGTGATAGCCGGGCAGGCGCAAGGAGCGATACCTCCCGGGAACGGTCGCGTTTTTGCCACTGCTGTCAGGCTACGGCTCGGTCGTCGCGTAGCGTCATTCGGGAATGGCACCCCAGGCTTAGGGGACGACAGTGGATTTTGCCCGACGGGCAAGCGGTCCGTTACCCATTCGACGAATCCGCCAGCCAGCCAACAACAGGTCGCCGCAGAAACACTTCCTTCATGTGAAGTTAGAAGTATCTGAAGGCAGTCGTGGTGGCGGTTCGGAAATGCGCAGCATCATCAGTGCCGCCAAGGCGGTTTGGCCGTACCTGTTCTCTGTAGTTTACGGGGTGCTTGACCGCCAGTWCGGGGATCGAGTGTTCGACTGGATCAAGCCTTCGATCCCACAAGGGCTGTCTCCGGAGACTTTGCGCCTGCTAGCGACATACGTGCCTCCATTGCTGTTCATCGCGCTAGGATTCTACTTGAATTTCGGAAGAAAGCGCAGTTCACGTGCGGCAAGTTCGAAAAGAAATAACATAACTGAAACGGGAGATCCCGCTAGATTGAATATCATCTCTCAATCTGGTCCGTTTCCAAGAGATTCTTGGCATTTATACGTATACCGCGTTAAATTGACTAAGCCGATATCCCGAATTTCCATAAGAGCGCAGGGCGATAACGTGATCGCGATGGACGTCTCTCGCCCAATCGTTGGGCTCCGTTCCTCGACATCGAAAGGCGAGGTTTCCAGAGCCGCATTGCCTGGCGGGCTCGGATTGGCGGAACAGTTTTCCAATGCCAGTGGCGAATACGAGATAATCGTCGTGTGCAGTACGGAGGACGCTCCGTCGCTCGCATGTGACCTTACGCCTTAAGGTACGCCGACCGGATCCAACACTCCATTCCGTCAGTTCCAGATCGCGTGGCCGGCGCTGCATGCCTCACGGTGGAAGCGTCCGGCAATCCCCGGCAACTGCGGCGCGTGAAATCCTATCGTGAACTAGCCCGATCCATTACGGTGCTTGTCGGGGATGAGAAGCTCGTGTTGCCTGAGCCTTCCGGACGTCGCCCAGTTGAGGAAAAGCGTGTCGGAATGGCGCGACGTCGAGTTCATGCAATCGACGTCGCGGCGCTTGGCAAACAAGCTTTGGATGCGTCAGGTCTTGGGCCCGGATTTCGAGCCACGCTTGGCCCGGGCAGGCTTCGGAGCGACGGGAGGGACCGGTTCAGTTTTGGCCTTTCGTCCCAACCCTGACGCTCTTGCGAGCGCTGCCCTGGCTTGGGAATAATTGGGTGCGACCATCGGATAGTCTGGAGGCAGGCCCCATTTCGCGCGATACTGTTCAGGGGTGAGATTGTAAGCCGTACCCAGATGGCGCCTGAGAGATTTGAACGCCTTTCCGTCTTCCAGGCAGATGATGGCGTCCGGAGTTATGGACTTCCTGATCGGAACCGCGGGCACAAGTACGATAGGTTCGGGCGGGGCTTCGGGTTTGGCGCCGAGCTCCGTGAACGCGGAGTGGGTGCTCGAGATTAGCGCCACGAGATCCCCGGACGGGAGGTTATTATGCGCGACATAGGCCGAAACAACCATCGCCGTCAGCTCAATTACATTGTCGTTTTCTTCGTTCATGGCGCTTCCTAAAATAAACATTTCGCTAAATTATCTTCTAACCTATTGATACTTAGAAGCGCAATGCTCAGTCCAAATTTTGAACGCGATAATCCTGTGGTTCGTCATTGGCGAAACGATCTTGTCGTGTACCACTAGCGACCGCGCGTATGTGACCATCGCCTTGGTGATGCCGCCGGTTTGGCTCCTGGCCTTCGGTCTAGGGGCGAATGCCCGCAATCCCTTCCATGGAACAAGTGCCTATCGGTGCCGTTTCTTGGGCACAGAATATTTGCTGTTCCGATACCAACGCGCCGTTGCCCGGCTCAAACAGCTTCACCAAGGGCCAGGCGAAGAGCCGGTTCGAGGCCAATGGTGCCGTGTCCGAACTCAGGAAGAACGACAATGGCGTCTGTCAGGGCAGGGCGACTCATGGCGGGCAGGCGGCGTGAGCCTCGATTGTCGAGGCAATATCACGCGCAACTGAGAGGGTCTTTCACATGATCCAGACAATCACTCGTTCGTACGACACCTACGATCAAGCTGAATCCGTAGTTCGAAAGCTGAAGGATATCGGCGTCGTCGATTCCGATATTAGCTTTGTTGGCCGCCGAGCGGATATCGATGGCGAGAACCATGCAGGGGAGGGCGCCGGGGTCGGCGGCTTGATCGGCGGTGCTGCCGGGCTACTCGCTGGGCTCGGCCTGATTGCGATCCCCGGCATTGGCCCTGTAGTCGCCGCTGGCTGGCTTGCCGCAACTGCCGCGGGGGCTGCAACCGGTGCCGTCGCCGGCGGCCTCGTAGGCGCTCTGACGAAGTCTGGCGTCGATCAGCAGGATGCCCACTACTATGCGGAGGCGGTCAGGCGTGGCGGCAGCGTTGTGGCTGCTCGAGCAAACGAGGAACAGGCTCCGGCGATCGTTGCAGTCATGGACGGCGCGACACCGATCGATGCGGTCGACCGCCGGACCACCTATGAGCGGGAAGGTTGGACGCAATTCGATCCCGAAGCTCCGCCTTATGTGCGGCCGCCGATCTAGGTGCCGCTGGGCATCGCCTGGCAAACTGGCGTCCAAGGCTGAACCCAGGGGGGCCGCTTGCTGACTGATCAGAGCGGCTGCGCCGCCAGTTGCGGCCGCCGCACCGGTCGCTGCTGTTTTGGCAGCCCCCAGCAGCGACGAGCTGGCGATCGCTACGATTAACGCCCCGGCAGCCCAAACGACCGGGCCATGAGCACCGTAAACGTTCGCGAAAGGCCATCCAAGTTCACGCAGCTATCGCGCCAGTGAACGCGAGGAGACGTCTCGGATCTTCATGACCGGCATCAGTTCGGGAAAGCTCGATCAAGCTGACTGCCGGCGCGAGAAATTCGACAGGGTGCTGACGCAGTCTCTGCTGTTCCAGCGCGTAGAACCGAGTAGCGAAACTAAGTGAACCGACCAGTTGATCGATGGCTTAATATTGTAGGTTCAGTCGCCGGCTAGGACCGCCKTCTCGAAAAWCCGMGCRGTTTAGTCGWACATSMGAAGKGGCCGCTGGAGAACACCATCACCAAACCTCAGCGTTCGCTTCTCACAGTTGGGACAAAGATGAAGGCCGCTCGAWAGCGTGTCCTTRTCCCAKGACGCGACAGTACGGCCAGACACGTCGGATATTGCGGGATCGCCGTACTTCACAACCGCCTCTGATCCGCATCTGAGACAACGGTACGGCACCACCTGAAGGTTCACTGAGGTAAGGTCGACGCAGTTCGTGCAGTGGCACGGCCAAGCCGAGTGCTCTCCAAACGCCGTCCTAGTTCCCCCGATCACGACGTCGCGTTGTAGATGGCAAGCCTCGCAACTTGCTGAGATGATCTGGCCCACCTGGAAACTCTCCTTGCAGCCCGCCCCGCATCTGGCCGAGGGCGTTTGCGATCATGCCACGGGGCGCTTTCGAGCTTTTCGCATGTCGTTCGCCCGCTCCAGCAACAGGTTCCTGGCATTCGGAATGAGCTCGGCGCCCGGTCCTACCC
>NZ_JBFTZN010000359.1:0-5889 GCF_056406775.1 Allobosea sp. P1_A7 | reverse complement strand
GAACAGCTGGCTCACGTGAATGCCAGCGGCACGCGCGACCTCGGATGAGGAAACGCCAGGCTCGAACGACGCCGCGACAAGCCGCTCCTTCTCCTCGCGAGACCRCCGGCGCCGACGCTCGACAGATGTGATCACCTCGACGCGAGACGAAGTCATAGGGCTACTCCTAGGATTATCCCTAGGACTTCAGCCCTTCCTCAGCGCCAAACAAGGCGGCCATCCCCGGAGGCGTACGGTGATGCGGACGGGCCGCGTTTCCGGTTTGAGTTCGGGAATCGCGATCGGATCTCTCCTTCTGTGGCTTTACACCGGAAATTTATCGCGACCGTTCGGGCTTCAAGAGCGCACAGGGTGAGGCGCTCAGGCTATGGCTGCCTAGAAGATAAGGTTGCGGGGGACCGTGACGTAGACGGCGAGCGCGATGATTAGAAGCAGCGCCGCAATCCAGATCCACCCGTCAATGCCCGGAAATCCCAGCTTTTTCAGGGGCACCTGTTCTTCGGAGTGCAGGCAACGCTGCATCAGCCCACGGTGTTCCGGCGGTTTCCAAGGGGCAGGTGGCTGGCGGGCGTGGCACCGGCCTGAAGAGCTGAAGCTGGCCGGCCATTTTGCGTCTGGCACCGCGGATTCGGGAAAAGACAGAAAACAAGTATGTCAGTTGGACGAGCAGTCGTTAGCAGCCGGAGCATCCTTGCCCGCTTTCCGGCCAAAGAACACCCATCGGTGCTCCGAGACTTGCGTGACGAAAATGATCATCGCCACCCCATCCTCGAATTCGAGATGGAACGTTTCCTCGAAAATGAGGAAATCCGTTTCCATTGGCTGGCTATATAAGCGACCCGCCCGTCCGGTGTGTCCGGTTTCCACGTACTCATAGGTTACCATCAGGCGCAAACCGCCTTTGTCCACCAACACGCCTTTCCCGGTGACCATCGGGCTTCGCTTCAATGCGAGATGGGAAAGCCGGGCCATGGCGCATCAGCAACGGGACCAGACAGCTGACTGCCAACCGTTGATTGCTCCTGAATATAGCGGCTCCGCGCAGCTGCCGTATCCGCCTCGCGCTCGTTCGCTAGCCAGGCGAAATATTCGTCGAGGTGAATGGTGACAATTTTTACTGCGCACCCTTGCGCCAGCAACTGGCGCATGTTGCGAAACGCATTGTCGAGCCATGCGGCATAGGTATCCGGCAGGCATGCGGCTTGGCTCATGCGCCGCAACTTCTGAAAGTCTTGGCGCTCGTACCAGGGGACGAGGAGCACGGTGGTCGGGTCGACGTGCTTCACGACGATCTCCTTTTCCTCTCATTCGGTCAATGAACCATGGCCGTTCCCATTCGCTCATTAACATTCGTTAATTCGTGACTGAGAAACGGCAGGCGTTCTTCGTCGGAGAAGCAACGCTCGGAATATCGAAATATCGGAGATGCCCGTCCGTCTCGTGAGCCGCATGAACGACGTACAGAAGCGAGGGCTGGCAAGGCTCATGCTTCGCCGCCCGCAAACACCGCTCAATATTGCCGGCTGGGGAAATTGACGATGCGGTTAGTCAGGCTTGCTAAGGGGATGAAGCCAAACCTACATCACAAGCGCCGCAGCGCGCGCAAGTTCGGCCACGGCCCCTCATTCCCGAATCGACCGCTCGCCCATTGTTGAAAGAGGAATTGCTCGATCTTTCTTAGAGATCCGGCATCTTCTGTGAAGGATTTGGCTCGCTAGCCGGATCTCGCCAGTGGCCCGAAAGGGTTAAACTGACGCTATAGATTATTTCACCCAATTCACCTCTTACAGAGACGACAAACCTTCTATGGTCCCCGTCTGGTATTCCATCGCGCGCCATATCGGGTAACGCCCGCAGAGCTTCATGCCGGGCCATTTTGGCATCGTCCAGCTCGATGCCGTCTTCATCGATAATGGTCGAATCACCATCTGAGCTGTCAAAGTAATAGCGCGTCATGTTTCCACAATCCGGCAGCCCTCATCCGGTTCCCTCAGCGCGGCTCCGGAGTGAGCTGTAGGTAAATCGGGTCGAAATCCGAAAATTCAGCCAAACGTTGAAAATCCGGAATCTCGACGGACGACTGCTGCCAGGACAGCAGACCCTCGTTCCGCAGATTCTTCAGGCTCCGGTTCACATGGACCATGGAAAGCCCCAGCACGTCGGCCAACTGAGCCTGGGTAAGAGGCAATTCAATACGACCCTCCCCAACGAGACCCACGGTCTCCAAGCGGCTGTACAGCTCGCAGATGAGGTGAGCGAGATTTTGGGGTGCTGACCTGCGTCCGATGGAAAGTACTCGTTCGCGCAAAATGGCGGCATCGATCAGTGTGAGCAGCCATAGCAGCCGTCCGAGGTGCGGAGCGGATGCGATAAGATTGTACACCGCCGTATGGGGAATAAACATGGTTTCACAATCGGTCATCGCCACGACCGAATGATCCATTTGTTTGAGAAGAAGGCCGTGTAGATCGACAAAATCCCCAGGCACCTGCAACAATGCGACTTGTCGTCGACCGTCTTTCAAAAAGAGCTCTCGGCCCGTAATGCCTGACAGTACGAGGCAGCTATGGGTCGGCCGAGAAAATACGGAAACGATCTCCTCGCCCCTGCCATATTTTCGCTGATAAAAAGGCAGGGCCCCAAGCAACGTTCGCTCCTCGGTATCGAGTTTGTCTCGTTGAGCAAGGGCCGAGATGAGCGGATCGATCCTGGCCATCCGACGACCTCTGAGCTTGTTTTACGCCTGAACAATCGTCTCTGCCTTTGCTTGGCGAGCGGGCGGRGCATTGCCTTCCTTGGTAACTTTGACGACGCCCAGAAGTTCACTCTGCGAATCCAGCTCCGGCGACCACCAGGTCGGTGATGAGAATTAACGAGGGGCGATCGACGAGCCTCGGGTAGGGCATTGCAGTCATGCGGGGAACCGTTGGGGGTGTCTCGAGGGGCCGCGACCGCTGGCTCGGGTTCAAGCTCGAGGAACCCCGAGACCGAACACGACGCTACTACCGGATGAGACGCTTTGCATGGCATGCAACCCGGTTATGAAGCTTGGCAGTAATATAGCCAAAAAAGCATTTTAATACAAAGATTTGATAGGATTTATGCGGCTAGCTCGAAGTGGAATTTTCGTCGGAACACTGCTCGATAATTGTCGTTGAGCGGTCAGTGGATGGGGACGACATCCACCATTTGAAAATCCAAAGGAGATCCAAAATGGCAAACCAGTCAGGTCGAGGCTTTGCGTCCATGGACGACAACAAGCAGCGGTGGAAACCGCCAACAGTCTGAAGAAAAAGAGGGCCGCGAAGGCCAGCAAGGCAGCGAAGGAAGTCGGTCCGGAAACTTTGCAGACGATCCGGAGCGCGCGTCTGAAGCCGGACGAAAGGGCGGTCAGAGCTAAGGGCGGGCTCGAGACGAAAAAACCGAGGCGGATCGCTTCGACCCGCCTCTTCGTCTCAGGGCGGGCGAGCAGGCGTCAGAACTGGGTTTGGAGCCGGGTAAGCGGCGCCGGAAACGGCAAAACGGCGAAGCGGCTGCCCGGGCCGGACTGCCCGTGCGTTGTGCGCCGTCGGAGCAGCTCCTCGCGCAGGGCGCGTCGAGCCTCGCGTTTGAAGATGTTGATGCTGCTACCAAAGGTTCTTGCCGTCGATGACAGTCACCGGCCAATCGGCCGCCTCGAAATTGTCAAAGAGGCGGGCATTTACCGCGGTCCTCCTTGTCTGGCCATCCCAGCTCCCGTCCTTTTCGAACGCCGGGCTGCACTGCAGAAGTGGTGCGCGACCTGCTTCGTGTTCCAGCGATAAATGCCGTCACTATCGGCTTGCTTCACCGTCACCTGGCGCGGTTCGAAATAGGCGTAGAGATGGCCGCGTTTTGAGCAAAAGGAGCAAGTGCAGCGCGTCAGGGACGCTGGCATCTCGCCATTGACTTCGATCAAGGTGCGCTCGCAGTGGCATCTGGCGATCAGGGGCATGCGGCTTCTCCCACGTTTCAGTAAAACTGATGGTGCGAAGCAACGGTTCCCTTGCCAATCGACCGACGGCACGGTGCACGACATTCCGATGAACGAACTCGCGGGGCCGGGTTCAGGATGACATTTGCGGGAACCAATCCTAGAGTTGGCAGCCGGGTGACGAAGACCCCGTAGTTGCACGCCACCTTAGAGCTGGCCCTACGGGGTTCCGGTGGTGGTATCCAACGTCCGCCGGGCTACAGGGCGGCGGTTTTGAATGACGGCTCCGTCACCCAATGTCTCCTGGCTTTGGGCTCTTGGGAATCGCGGTTGCCAGGTAAGCATCAGAGGCGAGTAAGGCGGCCTCGACCATGGGGCGCACGAAAGCCCGGATGTCGTGCCTCCACTCTTCGGATGACTGTTCCCACTGGAATTGCCGCTTCTCGCGGGCGTTCTCATGGAAGGCTCTCGCAGCCGCCTCGACCGCGAGTTCGGTGCGTTCGTCAGGCATAATTTCTGCTCCATTTCATAGTGGAACGGGTCGGGCACGGCGACTACCTAGCGGAGCCAATACCAGAGCGCACGACGCCGAACCCAAATGGTGCCCGTGCCAGCAATTGCTATCCAAGAGGCTCCCTGTCCGGGCGGATCCCTGTGCAGCCTAAATGGCTCAATTTCGCGAAGGACGTGTCTAGGCCCTTCTGGCGGATCATGAAACCACCTGAAGGGCACCGGCTACATCGCCACCACCGCTCCCCAATACGACCGTTTTGATCCCGGGATCTTCAGCGGAGGCCGCGCCATGAGCGGCGCGGGACCGCTATGGTGGTGGCGGCGGCGCCAGCAGGGCGAGCGGGCTTGGCACCTCGCGCAGCGTCCTGAGTGCGACGCGGGTATAGATGGCGGTGGTGTCGAGCTTCCTGTGGCCGAGCAGGACCTGGATCACGCGGATATCGGTCTTCCGTTCCAGCAGATGCGTCGCGAAGCTGTGCCGCAGCGTGTGCATCGAGACCCGCTTGTCGAGCCTCGCCGCCTCGGCCGCGGCATGGCAGGCCCGGTTGAGCTGKCGCGTCGTGATCGGCTGGCCCGGCTGCTGGCCGGGGAAGAGCCAGCCGCGCGGCCGCTTCATCCGCCACSATTGCCGCAGCAGAKCGAGCAGGTCGGGCGCCAGCATGACATAGCGGTCCTTGCGGCCCTTGCCCTGCTCGACCCGGATCAGCATGCGGGCGCTGTCGATGTCGGCGACCTTGAGGTGGGCGATCTCGGAGACGCGCAGGCCGCAGCCATAGGCGATGCTGAGCGCGGCGCGGCCCTTGAGGTTCGGCGCGTGGGCGAGCAGCAGCGCGACCTCTTCGGTCCCCAGCACCACCGGCAGGCGCTCCGGCGTCGGGATCCGCGCCATGCGGTCACCGAAGCCGGCCCGGCCGAGCGTGATGTGGAAGAAGAAGCGCAGCGCGGTGCAGGCCAGGTTCATCCGGGCGTAGCTTGCCCCCAGCGAGGCCAGATGGAGCTGGTAGCGCCGCAGATCCTCCGGCTCGGCCCGATCCGGCGGCAGGCCGAGGAAGGCCGTGAACGCGCGGACCTGCCGGACATAGTCGCGCTGCGTGTGCTCGCCGAACTGGCGGATCGTCATGTCCTCGATCATCCGCTGGCGCAGCGGGCTGACGGTGACGGGATCGGTCATGGAGGCCTCCAAGGATCAGGGAAACGACCCCGAAATCCTCGGATGCAGCGCCTCACATGCGAAATCTCAGCGATGCACGCGACGAAGCGCCCTGCCGCGAGAGCGGCTTAGAAGCTATGGGCGGCGCAACGAGGCCGGTACCATCGTTGCCGCAATCAGCGATGGAGCACCTTTATGGCACACAGCATCGATGCGAGCAGATGTTCGATTTCACTTGATCAAGGCGCGACCCTGGTCGCCGTGATCGAGATGG
>NZ_JBFTZN010000358.1:0-4942 GCF_056406775.1 Allobosea sp. P1_A7 | reverse complement strand
GGAATAGGGCAGCCGTCCTGAGCCAGATGGCCGAAGCCCTATGGCAGGATCGGTTTCGACCTGATCATGAGGCGGCGATTCACCTCACCCAGCCAGCGAGGCGAGCGCCCGCTCGATCCGGGAACAGCCGCCCCTGGCGCGCGCCTTCTCGAAGGAGGCCGCGAGCTTCCCGTTGGCATAGGCCTTCACCACGATGGCGTGGACATAGCTCTTGCGCGCCACGGCAGGCGTGTTCGCCAGTTGCTCCGAGACGGCGCGCATGATCTCGGCGAGCTGACGCTTCTCGCTGCCATCGCGGATCATGATCTGGCTGGCCAGCAGCAGTTCGGCGGCCGCAGCGTTCCCCGCCAGCATCCTCAAATCCTTGGCACTGATGGCGAGGCCGGAGATCTCGCGGAGATAGGCGTTGATGTCGCCGGCATGGACCGGCGTCACCTTGCCGTCCTCGTCCCGGTATTGCAGCAGTCGCCGGCCGGGCAACTGCGCAATCCGGGCAAGTGCTCGGGCGAGCGGGCCATCCTGCCGCGAGCATGCGATCTGTTTTCCGCCCTTGCCCCGAAACAGCAGGTCGATCCGCGAGGCCGTCAACGCGACATGGCGCTTGAGGAGCGTCGAGGCACCATGGCTGCCATTGCTCCTCGCATAGGCCTCGCCGCCAACGCGCAGATGGCAGCGGTCGATGATGGCGACTGCGCAAGCCAGCGTTTTCCTGCGGCAGAGCGAACGCGCCTTGAGATCATCGGCGACCGCCTTGCGCAAACGGGGCAGCGCGTCGATCAGCAGCCGCAATCGCTTCAACTTGCGGCGTTCGCGGACCCGCTCCCATTCGGGATGATAGAGATATTGCAGCCGCCCGGCCTCGTCCCGCCCGACCGCCTGGAGATGGGCCCGTGGATCGGCCGCGATGCGCACCTCGCGATAGGCGGGCGGAATTGCAAGTGAGCGGATCCGCTCAAGCAAGGCCGCGTCCCGGACGGGCTCGTCAGTGGCGTCGAGATAGGCAAAGCCCCTGCCGCGCCGGCCCCTGCGGATCGTCAGATCTCCGGGATTGACGATCCGCAGCCGACCATGGGCGCGGGATGGCTTGCCGGCGACCATGGCGTTACTGCTTGCCCAGCGCTTCCTGCATCAAGCCGCTTCCCGGCGGTTGTGATAGCGGCGCACGAGTTCTTCGGCGTAGGCCAAGTCAGCCTGCGTGAAGGCCGGCACCGGATCCGTGAGGATGGCGGTGAGGACATCCCGGTCGCGCTGGCCATTCGCCATCACAAAGGCGAGCGCATCCCTCGTCTCGCGTTCGGCATGAAGCTGGGCCACGAGGGCCGCAATCAATCTGTCCTTGGCCGATAGCTGCATGGCAAAACCTCCGCAGGAAGCTTCGCGATAAACACGGTCGGGCCAGCGCTTGTTCCGCCCAGGCGCAATCGGTCAGCCCGCCAGCGGCGGCGCGCCGATCGTGACGGTGAGCGCGCCGAGGCGCTCGATGCTGCCGACGAGAACATTGCCGGGAAGGACCGCGCCGACGCCATGCGGCGTACCGGTCATGATCACATCGCCGGGCTCAAGCGAGTAATATTTCGAGAGTGTCGCAATGATCTCGGGCGTGCGCCAGATCATCAAGGACAGGTCGGAATCCTGGCGTGCGACACCATCGACCTCCAGGCGGATTTTGCCCGTCGACGGGTGGCCGACCTGTTCGACCGGGTAGATCGGGCCGCAGGGCGCCGAGTGATCGAATGATTTCTTAAGCTCCCACGGGATCCGCGGGCCGTCTGGCGTGTCGAGCAGCTTGCGGCGGGTCATATCGAGGCAGATGCCGTAGCCGAAGACATGCTCGAGCGCTTCGTCCTGAGGGATGTTGTAGCCGCCGGACTTCATCGCCACCATGAGCTCGAGCTCGAAGTGAAAATCGTCCGTCATCGGCGGATAGGGAACGAAGCCGCCGTTCTGGACGATCGCATCGGCCGGCTTCTGGAAGATCAGCGGGAAATCGCGGGTCTCGTCGCCGCCCATCTCCCTGACATGGGCGACATAGTTGCGACCGACGCAGTAGATCCGCCGGATCGGGAAGCGCGCCGAGGAGCCCTCGATCGGCAGTGACTGGAGGGTCGGCGCCGGAACGGCGAAGTCTGCGAGTGTCGTCATCTGGGAAGCCATGCGCTGGGTCACGATCGGGACAGCATATGGGCCGGCTCGATCCTGTCCAGATAAATCTGCATATTTTTATCAAACGCCTGATAATCTGAATTTATTTGACACGTTTGATCGATAATGCATCGTTCGCTCATCCGTATCAGAGAAACGCAAGGGGAGCGGGATGAAACGTAGGCAGTTCATGGCAGCGGCGGCGGGCCTGCCGCTTGCGCTCGCAGCGTCGCGTGTTCATGCGCAGGCGCAGGATGAGCTCACGATCGTCTATCCGAGCCCGGGCGGGCTGGGTTATTTCGCCCTCTATGCCGCGATCGGCGAAGGTTATTTCGCCGAGGAGAAGCTCAAGATCCAGCCGCGCAGCGTCAATGGTTCGGCCCAGGCCATCCAGGCGCTCCTTGCGGGCCAGGCGCAGCTCGCCCATCCCGGTCCGGGGCCGCTGATGGCGGCGCGCGAACGGGGCCAGGATCTGGTCTACATCTACAATTACTTCACCCGCAGCCAGTTCAACCTCGTCGTACCGGAGGCTTCGCCGTTCCAGAAGCCCACCGACCTGAAGGGCAAGGTCATCGGCGTCGGTACGGCAGACGGGGCGGAAGTCGCGTTCGTGCGCTCCATCTTCGACGCCGAGGGCATGAAGGAAGGCCAGGACTACAAGTTCATCACGGTTGGCGAGGGCGGCATGGCCGTCGCCGGCTTCATGCAGAAGGCGATTGACGCCTATGCCTCCGACACCGCGGGCGCGGCCACGCTGACACTGCGCGGTGTCAAGCTGCGCTCGCTGACACCTCCGCCGTTCCAGTCCTTCTTCGGCAACGGCTATGTGGTGACGCGGAAATATCTCGACGAGAACCGCAGCATGCTGGAGCGCTTCGGCCGCGCGCTGGTCAGGGGCACCAAATTCGGGATCGACCCGGCCAACCGGGCCGCGACCCTGAAACATGCCCGCATGGGCAATCCGCAACAGCTGGAAAACATGCCCTTCGCCGAGGCTCTGCTCGACGTCTATTACAAGCTGACCAGTCCGATCGATCCCGCCAAGGGTTTTGGCTACAACCACCCCGCCGCCTGGGAGATGTGGCAACAGACGCTCGTTGCCTCGGGCGATCTCAAGAAGCCGCTGGCCGACCTGACCAAGGCCTATTCCAACGATCTCGTCACGGCCTGGAACGCTCCGCGATGACGGTGGCGGCGACTGTATCGGCCGAGGCGCGACCTCGGCCGGTCTACGAACTCGCGCAGGTTTCGAAATCCTACGGCGAGCGCGTGGTGGCGCTGGAGAACGTCGATCTGGTTCTCCGGGAAGGTGAGTTCCATTCGGTCATCGGCTCGAGCGGTTGCGGGAAGTCGACGCTGCTCAAGATCATGGCGGGCCTGACACCGCCTTCGAAGGGCCGGGTGATGCTCGCGGGGACACCGGTGCTGGGCGCCCGTGCCGATATCGGGATGATGTTCCAGCAGGCGACGCTGTTTCCGTGGCGGACGACGCTCCAGAACATCCTGCTGCCGGTCGAAGTCCGCGAAGGGCGCGCTGCAGCCGAGACGGCCGCGGCGCGTGCTCGCGTCCTGCTCGAACTGGTCGGGCTGAAAGGGTTCGAGGACACCTACCCCTCGCAGCTCTCGGGCGGCATGGCGCAGCGCGCCGCGATCTGCCGGATGCTGATATCGGAGCCGAATGTGCTGCTGCTCGACGAGCCGTTCAGCGCACTCGACGAGATCACCCGTGATTTCATGAACATGGAGCTGCAGCGCATCTGCCGCGAGCGCAACGCCTCGGCCTTCCTGGTGACCCATTCCATCGCCGAGGCCGTCATCCTCTCCGACATCGTGCATGTGATGTCGTCGCGCCCCGGGCGGATCGTGCGCAGCATCCCCATCACCCTGCCGCGGCCGAGGACGCTCGACATGACCACGCTACCGCTCTTCGGCGAGTATGTCGGTGTGATCCGCGGCCTTCTCGACAAGGGAGCATTCCTGTGAGCCATGTCGCGGAGAAGCCGTTGGCAGCCGCCCTGCCCGCCGACACGGTCTGGATCGAAAAGGTTTCGTGGATTTCCAAGGCCCCGCGCTGGGCCTCGATGCTTGGGCTGCTCGTGCTCTTCCTCGGGCTCTGGCAGGGCATCACCGCCGCCGAGATCGTCTCGCCGCTGATCCTGCCTACCCCCGGCGATACGCTGCGCGATATCGGCTTCGTCGGGCGCAACCTGATGGCCGGGGACTATATGCTGCCAGCCTTCTGGGTCACGGCAAGCGAGGTCCTCGTGGGCTTCGTCGTGGCGCTGGCGATCGGTGTCACGCTCGGCGTCGTGGTCGGGGAAACGAGCTTCGGCGAGCGCGCGGTGATGCCTTACATCGTCGCGGTCGACACCATGCCCAAGCTCGCCTTCGCTCCGCTCTTCGTCGCCTGGCTCGGCTTCGGCATCATGTCGAAGGTCGCGCTGGCGGCCTTCATCTCGGTGTTTCCGATCATCGTCGGCACCGCGGCCGGGCTGCATGCGGCCGACGAAAATGCGCGCATGCTGTTCAAGAGCATCGGCGCCTCGCGCCTGCAGACGCTGGTCAAGCTGAAGATCCCGACTGGCCTGCCGCAGTTCTTCACCGGCCTGAAGATCGCGGCGATCAGCGTGGTCTCGGGCGCGATCGCCGGCGAATTCCTCGGCGGGGGCCAGGGCTTTGGCGAGCTGATCCGGGTTGCCGCATCGCAGCTCGACACCCCGCGCGTCTTCTCGCTGATCATCTATCTTAGCCTGCTCGGGCTTTTCATGTTCGGCGTCGTGTCCTGGATGCAGTACAGGTT
>NZ_JBFTZN010000357.1:0-7592 GCF_056406775.1 Allobosea sp. P1_A7 | reverse complement strand
TTCTTCCGCCGATCAGGCCGCGGACGGGATGAAGCGGAAGGCCTGCCCGGTGCGCTCGACCGTACCGATCCCGCCCTTTGGCAGATGATAGCCAATCACCCGCAGCTTCTCGTCGGCGGCCCGGCCAAGCACGGTCTTGCGGGTCTGGACCGCCTGATCCGGGTCATGATCGGACGCTGGGCGCCATTCCGGATGTGCGAAGGATGCGACCGGATGCGTCGCCGCGTCGCCCAGCACGAGCAGCCTGTCGCTGCCGTCCTTGATCTCGAAGGAGACATGTCCCGGCGTATGGCCGGGCGTCGCGACAGCCGCGATTCCCGGCAGCACTTCCTCGCCTGCGGCGAAGGTCTTCAGCCCGTCCTGGAGACCCTTAAGGACACGCTGTGCGCCGGCTGCAAAGGCGTGCCGGTCTTCGGAGAGACGCTCATAGACCTTGGCATCAGTCCAGAACGCCACCTCGTCGCGGGCCGCCAGCCAGGTCGCATTCGGGAATGCCGGGCTGTCGAACTCGTCGAGCGCCCCCCAGAGATGGTCCGGGTGCAAATGGGTGAAGGCGACATAGCTCACACTGTCGGGCGCGATACCGGCGGCCTCGAGGCTTGCCGCGAGCTTGCCGCTGCCGGCAAGAAAGTGCGCGCCGGCGCCGCAATCGAACAGGATCGTCTCACTGCCGCGCTTCAGGCAGGTGACGTTCAGCACGGTCTCGGCTGGCCCCTTGCTGCCGGTCATCGCCTCGAGCTGGGGCAGCGGCGTATCGCGCGCGATCATCGAGAGCGGCAGCTGGAAGCCCCCATCGCTCAGCACCAGGATCTCGGCCTTGCCGAGCCCGGCCCGCGCCACGACCTGGGCTCGTGCCGCACCGCCGCAGAACGAGGCCGCCGCCGTCAGACTGGCTCCGAGAGTAAAGGCGCGCCGGTCAAGCATTGAAGATCTCACATATTCCTATGGATGAATATGTGACGCTAGCAGAGCTCCGTTGCCTTGTCTTCCTGTTTGCAGACGCAGTCTCAGCGCGGGAGGCGCAGGCCGGCTCCCCTGGCCACGGCCGCGCGATAGACGGTAGCCGCCACGGCGAGATCGGCGAGCGCGAAGCCGCGGAAAATGAACATGGCGCGCTGCTCCGCGTCGAGGCGTCCGGGCCGGACCCCGCCGGCAAGTTCCGTCAGGTCGGCATCGAAGCTGCCGAGCGGGCCGACATCCCGAGCGATCGGTGGGCTCTCCGCCTGTTGCTGGTGATCGTCGGTGGCCAAGAGGTCGAGCTTGCGCAAGCCATCCGGCAGCCAGCTGCGGGCGACGTCGACGGCAGCAACGAAGGCGCCCGGCTTCAACCAGGCAGGATCGAGGAAGGGCGCGAAACCGGGCTGCATGGGCACGGAGGTGATGATCACGTCGCTGCTGTGAACGACGTCGCCGGCGTCATCATGGGCCTTCGCCGCAAGGCCCTGCTCGCGGGCGTGCTCTATGAAGACGTCGGTGATCCGACGGCTTCGGCCGAAAGCGCGAAGCTCGGTCAGGCCGGGCAGCAGGGACTTGAACGCGGCAAGATGCGAGCGAGCCTGCAGGCCGCAGCCGATGAAGCCGATGGTGCGGCTTTCCGGCCGTGCCAGGAACGCGCCCGCTGCCGCGGACATGGCCGCCGTGCGGATCGCCGTGACGAGGTTGCCATCGAGGATGGCCAACAACGTGCCGGATGCATAGTCGTTGAGTGCAATCATGGCGTGGATGCCGGGCGTGCCCGCTCCATTCGCGGCGGGCGCCATGCCGAGCCATTTCGTCGCTGCCATGCCGATCTCGGGCGAGGCCGCGCAAAGCGACTGGAAGGCGTGGCCGGGGCCGATCTCGAGCGCAAGCTTGGGCTTGCTCAGCGTCTGGCCGTCGTGATGAGCCTTGAAGATCGTCCTCACCGCCGCGCGGGCGAGCGCCGGATCGAGTTCGAGCCCGGCGATGTCGGCTTCGGCGAGATAGAGGAGAGTGTCAGGCATGGGCAGGCTCGCAGCAGGGGGGCTCGGTTGAACTGGATCGTGCCAAGGGCGCACGGGCGTGACCGATCGCTCAGCGTGGTTCTTCTAGCGGCGTGGGTGCCGGAACGGAAACGGACTCACGAGGGTGTCAACCGTCCGACAGTCTTGTCGCAATATCGGCGCCGGCCTTCAGCGTCAGGGTCACGGGTGTACGCTCGGCGACATCGGCGAGGCGCATCCGCTGATCCTCAGACAGATCGCCCGTCAGCGTGATGACACGTTCGATCTTTGAACGGTTCTCGACCTTGACGTGGTGCAGATCGATATCGACAGCCTGAAGGCTCCACTGCTTGCGCTCGGCATACATCCGCAAGGTGATGGCCGTGCAGGCGCCGAGGCTGGCGAGCAGCAGGTCATAGGGCGCTGGCCCGGCATCGGCTCCGCCCAAGGCGGCCGGTTCGTCGGCAACCAGCGTACGGCCGCCCATTCTGATCGTCGTCGCAAAATTCGTCGTGCCGATATGGGCGTTCGCGCGGGCCATGAAGCCATCCTCCAGGCACGCCAGCGCAGTCTGTCGAAGCCGCGCCGACGGCGTCACGATCCTGAGCGGTGCAGGCGCGCTTGCCAACCCTCGTGCGGGCTCAGCCTGGAAGCCCCGCGATGACGCCCTTGCGCAGCAGGAAGCAGCCATAGGGCCGCGGGTCGCCGACCTGGACGACAGCGAAGCTCGTCTTCGCCGCGGCATAGAAGGCGAAACGCTCGATGCCGAGGCATGGCACGGGCTCTCCCATGGCGCGGTCGATTTCGGCCTGAACCTCGGCCTGGACCGGCGGGATCTCGTCAGGCTTGCCGACAACCTCCATGCGACGCAGCGAGCCGGGCTCGAAATCGTCGATTGGCAGGACGGAGAGGATGGCGCGGGTCGCGCGGGCCATCGAAAGGCCGGGCAGTCGGATCAGCCTTCCGCTGGCGGTCGCGCTGGCAACGGTATCGGCCGGATGATTGGCATCGACAATGGCCAGATCGTCGCCATGGCCCATCGCGGCCAGAACCCAGAGCAGATCGGCGCTCAAGACGGGGTCGATGCCCTTCAGCATATCAGTTGCGTCCTCGGTGGGAGAGATAGAGCCTCTGGGCATTGCCGCCCATGATCGCGGCGCGATCGGCTTCGGGCAGGGGCGCCAGCAATTCCGCGACGGTTTCGAACCAGCGGGAATAGTCGGCTCGCAAGGTGACGACGGGCCAGTCGCTGCCCCAGATCAGGCGATCGGGACCGAAGACGGCGAGCAGATGCGAAACGGCCGGGCGCAGGGTCTCGGTCGTCCAGCCGGCCGAGGCTTCGGTGACGAGGCCGGAGATCTTGCAGAAGGTCTGGGGCCGCGCGGCGACTGCGGCGATATCCTCGCGCCAATTCGCGATCTCCCCACTGATGAGATCCGGCTTGGCGGCATGGTCGACAACGACGGCGAGCGTCGGATGTCGATCGAGAACGGCCAATAGTGGCGCAATGTGCTGCGGTCGCAGCAGCGCGTCGAAGACGAGGTCATGGGCTGCCACCGCTGCGAAGGCGGGCGCAAGGGAAGGGCGGGCCAGCCAGTTCTCATCGGGAATGTCGTGGACCATGGGCCTGAGCCCGACCAGCAGCGGATTGCCGCTCAGGCGGGCAATCCGCTCGGACGCATCGAGCGCATCGAAATCACACCAGCCGACGACGCCGGCGACGCTTTGGTCGTGCTCTGCGATGCCGAGCAGGAATGCCGTCTCTGCCTCGGTCGGCGCGGCCTGGACCAGGATGGTGCGCGCGATGCCGTGCCGTGCCAGCAGCGGCGCCAGGTCCGGTGGACCGAAGTCGCGATGAATCGGGCCCAGTGCCGGGGTCAGCCAGCCATAGTCGCCGCGTGAGAGCCGCCAGTAATGCTGATGGGCGTCGATCCGCATCGGGCTATTCCGGCACAGGAACGTCAGCGCCGAGCAGGCCTTCGGCCTTGAGCGCGCTCCAGAGCTCGGAYGGAACCGGCGCGGCGATTTCGGCAAGCTGGTCGGCGACCTCCGCGGGTGAGACCGCCCCCATGACGACGCTGGAAACGGCGGGATGGCCCAGCGGGAACTGCAGGGCCGCACGGCGCAGTGGCACCTCATGGCGCCGGCAGATTGTCTCGATGGCGGCAACCCGCGCGAGGATCTCGGGCGGAGCCGGCTTGTAATTGTACTTGGCGCCAGCGACGGGGCCGGTGGCCAGGATGCCGGAATTGAAGACGCCGCCGAGCATCAGGCCGATGCCCTTTTTCTGCGCGAGCGACATGAAGGATACGAGCGCCGGCTGTTCCAGCAGCGAATAGCGGCCGGCCAGCAGCATCGTGTCGAAGTCGCCGGCATGGGCAAAGCGCTCGCACATCTCTGCTTCATTGACCCCGACTCCGATCGCCTTGACCGTACCGGCCGCCCGCAATTTGTCGAGCGCGCGGTAGGCGCCGGCCATTGCCTCGAAGAACCGGTTCTCGATGCCGTCCGCGCCATGGGTCCAGATGTCGACGTCATGGATCAGGACGATATCGATATGGTCCGTGCCCAGCCTGAGGGCGGATTGTTCGAGCGAGCGCATGGTCCCGTCATAGGAATAGTCGAAACGCATGCCATGCGGCAGGCCGCCCAGATAGCCCGAGCCGTTGCCGCGCCCCATGAAGGGCTGTGCGACGCGGCCGACCTTGCTGGAGAGCAGCACATTCTCGCGGTCGACCCGGCGCAATGCCGCACCGATGCGATGCTCGGACAATCGGATGCGGGTCCAGGAATGTGCTGCAGCGACTATGTGCACGCCAACATGTCAGCTTGCAACCGACCTCGAACGCGATTAGCGTCAGCGCCGGATCCGAAGGGCAAAGTCTCGAYGGGACCGGCGCACAGCCGGATAAACAGGCAGGCTCGTGAACGGGCCGCAATCCGCGTCCACAGGGAGGACAATCATGACAGACAGCATTCTGAAGCCGAGCCGGCGCGCGCTTCTGCGCGGGGCTGCAGCGTTGGGCGCGGCGGGCGCCGTCGGTTCGCCGATGGTTCTGCGCGAAGCTCATGCGCAGGCCGCCTTCAACTGGAAGCGCTTTGCCGGCACGACGATCGATGTGCTGTTGGTGAAGAACCCGCGTTCCGACCTGATGCAGGCGGCCGAGAAGGAGTTCACCGAGCTCACCGGAATCAAGGTCTCGGCCGAACAGGTGCCGGAGCAGCAGCAGCGCCAGAAGGCGGTAATCGAGTTTGCCTCGGGCAAGCCGAGCTTCGACGTCAGCGGCATCTCGCTGCATGTACAGAAGCGCATGGCCGCCAAGGGCAAGTGGTTCGAGGATCTGACGCCCTTCATCAAGGACGCCTCGCTGACCTCGCCGGACTTCAACTTCGATGATTTTGGCGCGGGACCGGTCGCCTATGCGCGCCAGGCCGACGGATCGCTCGATACGATCCCGTTCTTCGTCGATTACTGGATGATCTACTACAACAAGGAGCTCTTCGACGCGAAGGGCGTGGCCTATCCCAAGACGATGGACGAGATCGCCACGGTCGCGGCCAAGCTGCATGATCCGGCCAAGGGCATCGCAGGCTTCGTCTCGCGCGGCTTGAAGAACGCCAACGTCCCGGTCTGGGCCAGCCTGCTGCTGGGCCAGGGCATCGAGACCACCTCGCCCCAGGGCAAGCTGCTCACCGATACGCCCGAGGCGGCCTGGGCCGGCGAACTCTACAAGAAGCTGAACAAGGAGACCGGCCCGGCCGGTCAGGTCGGCTTCAACTGGAATGAATGCCAGACCACCTTCATGCAGGGTCGCGCCGCGATGTGGCTCGACGGCATCGGCTTTGCCACGCCGCTCGAGGACCCGACGAAGTCGCGTATCGTCGGCAAGGTCGGCTATGGCATCACGCCGCCCGGGCCGAAGGCGCATCATGCCGGGATGTTCGCCGATGGCATGGGCATTTCGCGCGGCTCGCAGAAGAAGCAGGCCGCGTGGCTCTATCTCCAGTTCATGACAAGCAAGGCGCAGCAGATCGCGATGCTCAAGGCCGGCGCCGGAGCGCCCGGGCGTGCCTCGGCCTATCTCGACACCGAGACCATCTCGCAGTCGAAATTCGGCAAGCAATATTTCGAGTGTCTGCTTGGCTCGGCCAAGGTCGCCCGCGCTGCGCTGCCGCAGATCGTTCCGGTGACCGAATTCCGCGATGTCTTCGGCGTGGCGCTGACCAATGCGCTCGGCGGTGCCGATGTCGCTGCGGAGTTGAAGAAGGCGACCGAAACCTTCGCGCCGGTCCTGGTCAAGAGCGAACAGGGCTGACGACCATCACCATCATGGCCCGGCATGCCCTGGCCATGATGGCCTTCCCCGTTCGGGGAGGGCGATGTTCACGACGCGAATGCCCGCCACAGGGCGGGCATGACAAACCGTTTTCAGCAAAGCGCAGAGCATGACCAACTCAACCGCCATGCCAGCGGATCTCGCGACGCCCAAGGTGCTGCCTGCGAGACATTCAGCGGATTTTACGCCGCGCTACTGGCTGTTCTCGTTGCCCGCCGTGCTGGTCATCCTCGGGGTGATCGTCTTCCCGTGGCTGTTCACGCTCTATATGTCGGGCCATGACTGGAAGATCGGCGGAGGCCCCGAATTCGTCGGCCTGCAGAACTTCTCGGAGCTGTTGCGCGATACGCGCTTCCTCGAATCGATGGGGCATACCGCCTATTTCACGGTCCTCGCCGTGGTGCTGCCGATCGTCTTCGGCACGGCGGCGGCCCTGGTCTTCCACCGCGAGTTCCCGTTCCGGGGGCTGCTGCGCACCATCTTCGTGATGCCGATGATGGCGACGCCCGTCGCTGTCGCACTGGTCTGGACGATGATGTTCCACCCGCAGCTTGGCGTGCTGAACTACCTGCTATCGCTCGTCGGGGTTGGACCCCAGCCCTGGGTCTACGACCCCCATACCGTGATCCCGACGCTGATCCTGGTCGAAGTCTGGCACTGGACGCCGCTCGTCATGCTGATCGTGCTCGGCGGTCTGGCCGGCTTGCCGAAGGAACCCTATGAATCCGCGCTGATCGACGGCGCCAATTCCTGGCACATGTTCCGCCACATCACGCTGCCGCTGGTCTGGCCCTTCATCATGGTGGCGATCGTGATCCGCACCATCGATGCGCTGAAGGCCTTCGACACGATCTTCGTGATCACCCAGGGCGGGCCGGGTACGGCGTCCGAAACGCTCAACATCTTCCTCTATCTGCAGGCCTTCCAGTTCTACAAGATCGGCTACGCCTCGGCCGTGGTGGTGATCTTCTTCGTCATCATCATCATGCTCTCGCTGCTGCTGCTCTACGCGCGCCAGAAGTCGAAGTGGAACGCGGAATGAAGCGGCTCGCCTCCAAGATCGGCTTTGCGCTTTCGGTCTTCGTACTGGTTTCGCCGGCCGTCCTCGTCTTCCTCTGGATGCTGTCGCTCTCGTTCAAGAACGAACTCGACAACACCGCTTTCCCGCCGGTCTTTATCCCGAACCCGCCGACGCTGGCGAACTATCTCGACGTCTTCGAGAAGAACAACTTCGCGCTCTATCTCTGGAATTCGATCCTGGTCACGGGCGGGGCTGTGCTGATCGGGCTCGGGG
>NZ_JBFTZN010000356.1:0-4970 GCF_056406775.1 Allobosea sp. P1_A7 | reverse complement strand
ATGCACGACCGACGCGAATTCAGGCGTATAGGTGATGTCGAGATCACGCGGGCGCGGGAAATCGATCTCGCGCTCGGCGATGATCCGCCCCGGCCGCGCCGACATGCAGAACACCCGGTCGGCCAGGAAAACGGCCTCGCGCAGATCATGCGTCACCAGGATCACGGTGATGCCGCGCTCGGCATGAAGATCGCGGATCACGCACCAGAGTTCTTCGCGCGTAAAGGCATCGAGCGCACCGAAGGGCTCATCCAGCATCAGGAGCTTCGGCTCATGGATCAGCGAGCGGCACAGCGAGGCGCGTTGCTGCATGCCGCCGGACAGCTGCCAGGGGAATTTCTGGCCCAGGCCCTCGAGTCCGACCTTGGCGAGCAGAGCCTCGGCCCGCGCGACATAATCCGACTTGTTGGCACGCAAGCGCGAACGATGCGGCTCGACGATCTCCAGCGGCAGCAACAGGTTCCGCAATGTCGTGCGCCAGGGCAGCATCACCGGGTTCTGGAAGGCCATGCCGGTGATCTTGATCGGCTGCGTCACCTCCTGCCCGGCGACGATCACCGTGCCGCGCCGGGGCCTCTGCAGGCCGGTCGCGAGCTTCATCATCGTGGACTTGCCGCAGCCGGAGGGGCCGACGATCGCCGCGAACTCGCCCTCCCGGATCTTCAGCGAAAGCCCGTCCACGGCGGGGGTGCTTTCGCCTCCGCCGTAGACATGGGTGACTTCGTGGAGTTCGACGAAGGCGCTCAAGCGCGAGCCCGCAAGGTCGAGCGCATCAGAACTTCCGCTCGGCCACAGGCGGCAGGTAGCTGTCGTCGAAAGCCGCCCCGGCCTTCGCCTTGTCCTTGAACGTGAAGGTCAGCCCGATCTGGTCCAGCGCCCGTTCCCAGCGCGCCTTGTCGATACCGCCAAAGCCATCGGCCTTGACTGCTGGCGTCATGACGTTCTGGGCGATCGTCATCTTGAGGCGCTCGACCTCGACCTCGAGCTTGGCGACATCGTTTCGCTGGATCACGAGCTTGCCGCCGAGTTCCGGGTCGGCCACCGTGTCGCGAACGCCTTTGGTGATCGCCCGAAGCAGGCCACGCACGGCCTCGGGCTTTTCGGCCGCGAATTTCGGCGAGACCATCACGACATTGCCGTAGAGCTCGACGCCGTAATCCGACATCAGCAGAGTGACGATGTCGTCGACGGGAACGCCGCGTGATTTCAGGTTGATATAGGAGGAGTTCGCGAAGCCGAACACCGCGTCGACCTCGCCTGAGGCCAACATCGGCTCACGCACGGGGAAGCCGACATTCTCCATCCGCATCTTGCTGTCGTCGAGCTTGTTGACGGTCTTGAAGATCGGCCATTGCGCAAAGGCCGCGTCAGCCGCCGGGGCGCCGAACTTCTTGCCCTCGAGACTCTTCACGTCCGCGTTGATGCCACGGCTCTTGCGGCCGACGATCGAGAACGGCGGCCGGTCATAGACCATCATCACCGCCTTCAGATCGACGCTGGGATTCTCGTCGCGGAACCGGATCAGCGAATTCACGTCGCCGAAGCCGGCATCGTAGGTGCCGGACGCCACCCGCGGGATCGCCTCGCGCGAGCCGTTGCCCGTGTCGATCGTGACGTCGAGGCCCTCGGCTTTGAAATAGCCCTTCTCCTGCGCCATCAGGAACAGCGCAGCCGGACCCTCGAAGCGCCAGTCGAGCGTGAAGCGAACGGCGGTCTGAGCGAAGGCGGGACCCGCGCCGGTCAGGCAGGCTGCGGCGAGCCCCAGGGCGCCCAGCACACGGCTCATCCCACGCCGGGAGAGCATCGTGGGGCGGAACGGGTTCGTCGACATCGGCAGCTCCGGATCATCACATGCAGGCGGGTCGGCAGGACCCGTTCGAACGGAACGCGACCAGCAAATCCCATGCCGTGGCGTCCTATGCTCAAACTGGCCGAATACAAAACAAGGTCAAGCGCATAGCGCCGAAAATGCATGCACTGCGCCTAAAATATAACGCGACGTCACCAGGCCCGATCGCGATCGGCTAAAGCGGCAGCGCTCCGTCGGTCTTGACCTCTTCCATCACGGCATAGGTCCGCGTCTCGCGCACCGCCGGCAGCGCCAGCAGCACTTCGCCGAGGAAACGGCGATAGGCGTTCATATCGGCCACCCGCGTCTTCACGAGATAGTCGAATCCGCCGGCAACCATGTGGCATTCCAGCACTTCGGGCGCCCGTTTCACCGCGGTTGCGAAACGCTCGAAGGCGTCGGGCGTCGTCTTGTCGAGATAGACCTCGACGAAGACCAGCAGATGCAGCCCGAGCTTCAGCGGATCGAGCGTCGCGCGATAGCCCGTGATGTAGCCGTCTCGCGAGAGGCGCTTCAGTCGCTCACCGGTCGCGGTTGGCGACAGGCCAACCTTTTCAGCCAGTTCGACGCCGGCGATGCGCCCGTCGGATTGCAGCATGGCGAGGATACGCCGGTCGGTTCGATCGAGCACGGGATTATTCTCTAAAAGATCCGGAATATTCGAAGATAGATAAAGGCTATCACAGAAAATGGCCATTGATATCCGGCCACGCAAGCGCGATCCTTGAAATCATCCCGTCATTCATTCGGAATCGCACCATGGCCGCTCCTGCCCCCCGTCCGGTCGCCCCGTCCGCTCGCCACGCCTTCCGCGCGCCCTATGCCGAAGACGATGCGACGATTGCGGCACGGCTGCTTGCCGGCGCCAGGCGCGAACCGGCGGCCAAGGCGAGGATCGACCAGCGCGCGACAGGGCTGATCGAGGCCATCCGGACCCGCAAGGTCGGCCTGGGTGGCATCGAGGAACTCCTGCGCGAGTACTCGCTCTCGACCAAGGAGGGGCTTGCGCTGATGGTTCTGGCCGAAGCGCTGCTGCGCGTGCCGGATTCCACGACCGCCGACCAGTTGATCGAGGACAAGCTCGGCCAGGGCGATTTCGCCCATCACGAATCCAAATCGGATGCCTTCCTGATCTCGGCGTCGTCCTGGGCGCTTGGCATCACCGCTCGCATCATCCAGCCGGGCGAGACACCGACCAGCATCATCGGCAATCTGTCGAAGCGCCTCGGCCTGCCTGCCGTCCGCACCGCGACCCGCCAGGCGATGCGTGTCATGGGCAATCATTTYGTGCTCGGCCAGACCATCGAGGAGGCACTGAAGCGCGCCCGCTCGGGCACCGGCAAGCTTTATCGCTATTCCTTCGACATGCTCGGCGAAGGCGCACGCACCCAGGCCGATGCCGACCGCTATTTCGCCTCTTACGCCGCGGCCATCGACGCAATCGGCCGCTCGGCCGGCAATGACCCTCTGCCGAACCGGCCGGGCATCTCGGTCAAGCTGTCGGCCCTGCATCCGCGCTATGAGGCCACCAGCCACGAGCGCGTGCTGAGCGAACTCGTGCCCAAGGTCATCACGCTGGCCCAGCAGGCCAAGGGCTACGACCTGAACTTCACGATCGACGCCGAGGAAGCCGACAGGCTGGAACTCTCGCTCGACGTCATCGATGCGGTGACGGCAGATCCGACGCTCGCCGGCTGGGACGGCTTCGGCCTCGCGATCCAGGCCTACCAGAAGCGCGCCTCGGCGGTGATCGACCATATCGCGGCCCTGGCCGAGCGCCATAACCGCCGCATGATGGTGCGCCTGGTCAAGGGCGCCTACTGGGATACCGAGCTGAAGCGCGCCCAGGAGCGCGGCCTCTCCGACTACCCCGTGTTCAGCCGCAAGGCCATGACCGACCTCAACTACGAGGCCTGCGCCGCGCAGCTGCTGGCCTTGCGTCCACGCATCATTCCGCAATTCGCCACCCACAACGCATTGACGGTCGCAGCGGTCGCCGAGATGGCGGGCGGCTCCCAGGGCTTCGAGTTCCAGCGCCTGCACGGCATGGGCGAGGCGCTCTATGAGAGGTTGCTCCAGGAGGATTCCGGCTTCGCCTGCCGCACCTACGCCCCGGTTGGCGGCCATCAGGATCTGCTCGCCTATCTCGTGCGCCGTCTGCTCGAGAACGGTGCGAACTCCTCCTTCGTCAGCGTGTCCGGCGACCCTGACGTGCCGGTCGCACAGCTGCTCGTACCCCCTGCCGACATCATCGGCACCTCGGCAGCGGCTCGCCATCGACGCATTCCGCTTCCCGCCGACATGTTTGGCGCCTCGCGCAAGAACTCGGCCGGCGTCGAGCTTGGGCATGAGGCCAGCCTCGTCGCGCTTCAGTCGGAGATCGGCCAGGCAGCAGCCAAGCCGTTCCCCGAGGCGACGGTGATCATCAACGGCAAGCCGGCCGGTGGCGTCTCCCGCCCCGTCCTGTCCCCGATCGATGCCCGGCAGGTCGGGACCGTCCTGGAAGCCGATGATGCCCTGGCCGATCGCGCCATCCAGGTGGCCCAGGCCGGCTTCACCAGCTGGAACCGCACCCCCGCCCGGACGCGCGCTGCCGCCCTGCGCAAGGCTGCGGACCTGATGGAGGAACGCCGCGGCCTGCTGCTCGCACTGCTCCAGGCCGAAGCCGGCAAGACGCTTGACGATGCCATTTCGGAGGTGCGCGAGGCCGTCGATTTCTGCCGTTACTATGCGGCCGAAGCCGAAGCGCATTTCGCCACGCCGCAGGTACTTCCCGGCCCGACCGGCGAGGAGAACCGCCTGATCTTGCGTGGGCGCGGGCCGTTCGTCTGCATCGCGCCCTGGAATTTCCCGCTGGCGATCTTCTCGGGCCAGGTCGTTGCCGCGCTCGTCGCCGGCAATAGCGTCGTCGCCAAGCCAGCCCCGCAGACGCCGCTCATCGCCGCCGCTACTGTCCGCCTGCTCCACGATGCCGGCATTCCGGCTTCCGCCCTCCATCTCGTGCCGGGAGACGGCAAGGTCGGCGCCCGGCTCGTCGCTCATCCAGCCGTGGCCGGCGTCGCCTTCACCGGCTCGACCGCAACGGCGCGCGCCATCAACCGGACGCTCGCGGCCAAGGATG